>DASYPF010000020.1:0-18887 GCA_036006905.1 Acidobacteriota bacterium | reverse complement strand
GCACGTTCACGGATGTTTCCAAAGAGACCGGCACTTGCGACACGCTGTGGGGCTGGGGCGCCAAATTCGGCGATTTTGACAATGACGGGTGGCTGGATCTTTTTGCCGCCAACGGACTCCGATCGGCCGGCAAAGAAGATTACATTCCCGTGCTGGTGAATATGATTATCAAGCCGGGGATCGATTTCAGCGATGTCAACAACTGGCCCAACATCGGAAACATGAGCTGGAGCGGTTTTCAAAAGAAGAAATTATTTCGCAATTTAGGCACTCAAAGTTTCAAGGAAATGGCTGCCGAAGCAGGAATTGACAATAACCTGGACGGGCGAGGCGTGGCGCTTGCGGATTTCGACAACGACGGCCGCCTCGACATCTACCAGACCAATGCCAACCAGCGTGCGCTGCTTTATCGCAATGCCACCCAGAATGCCGGCAACTGGCTCGAGCTGAAATTGATCGGCACGAAATCGAACCGTGACGCCATCGGCGCGCGGGTCACGATTCGCATAGGCCAGCGGATTATGATTCGTGAAGTCGCCGGTGGAAACGGTTACTCCAGCCAAAGCACCACCCGGCTTCATTTCGGATTGGGAGCGGCTTCAAAAGTGGATTCGTTGGAAATCCGATGGCCCAGTGGTCTCGTCCAGAAGGTGGAAGTTCCAATCAATCGCATCACGTATTTAAAGGAAGGGATGGGAGTCATCAAACCGCCTCCGGCGCTCTAGAGTTTGGGCGTTTTGGTGATGGAATTTGGACATTTTTCAGTTCCATAGGAGACGATCGCTGTCGCACCTGCATTGTCGCGTTAGCGACCGATGAATTTAGCCCGGCCTTTCAAGGCCGGGTGAATGAACGAATCATTAATGTGTTTTTCGTCGCGTAGCGACGATTGAGCCCGGGTTGAATCAATCGTCGCTGCGCGACGAGATGTTTTGTTTGTCTTGGACTCCCGGCCTTGAAAGGCCGGGCTAAAGTCAGACGCCGCTTTGCGGCGTAGGGCACGCTGAAAGCGGGTTAACCGCCTCCGGCGCCGGCCAAGATCCAGGTTTCGAATCGACAGGAAAAAAATCCGAGCCGCGACCGTAAGGGAGCGGACATTCGTTCGATGGAAAGTCCGCTTGCTTATGCGCGCGGCTCTGATTTTCTTACACGTTCGGGCAAAACATGAAACCACCAAGACACCAAGGCACCAGGCATCTTCTATTTTTGTGCCTTAGTGTCTTGGTGCTTAGCTCCCTGTTTCTGGTCATGCGCGGCCAGAGTCCGAGCGCGATTGACCAAGGTGAGCTCTGGCGCCATCGCAATTTGGGCAAAGCCTTTTACGAGAATCCGACCACTCAGTTACAGGCAGTTGAGGAGTTCAAAAAGGCGCTCGACCTGGCGCCCGACTCCGCTCGGGAGCGGCTGAACTATGGGCTGGCTCTCCTGCGCGCTGGAAAAATGACCGAGGGCGTCGCGGAAATGCAGAAAGTACAAACGCAGCAACCCAAGATGCCCCACACCTGGTTCAACCTGGGAATCCTCTTCAAGAAGTCGGCGCAATATGACCAGGCAATCCAGCAGTTTCAAGGCATGGTGGCGCTCGTTCCCGATGAGCCGATGTCGCGATACAACCTGGGTGTCCTCTACAAGCTCACTGGAAAACCGGATCTCGCATTGAAACAGTTCGAGGTCGCCTCCAAGCTGGATCCCAATCTGGCCGGCCCTCACTTTCAGCTTTCCAATTCGTATCGCGCGCTAGGGAGAAGCGAAGACGCAGACCGTGAAATCCAACTCTTCCAGCAAATAAAGAAGCGTCAGGCTGGAGCGGCGGTTCCAGAAGATTTGGAGTGGAGCTCCTACGCGGAGATTTACGACGTCATCGAACCAAAGGCATCTGGCAACACCACCACCGCGCCAGAACCGAGGTTTAAAGATGTGCCTCTGCCCGGCTCTCTCACCCCGGAGAATGTCGGACTGATCGTCCTGGATGCCGATGGCGACGGTGTTCCCGATCTTTTGGCTTGGTCGGCTGGCGGAGTGCGTCTTTACCGCAGCGGCGCAGAGCTTCTGAAAAAATCCGAGACGCGACCATCAGGGAACGGACCCTCGGTCGAGAGTCCCCGCCCGCGGCGGGCGGGCTCAGAAATCACACACACGTTGGAGCTTGTCGAAGCGAGTGGGCTGGCAGATCTGAAAAATGTGATCTCAATAGCGCCCGGCGATTTCAACAACGATGGTTTAGTGGATCTTTGCGTGATTACCAATGCAGAATCCGCATTGTACGTCAACAAGAAGGGATCCTTCGAGAAGCAGCCGGCCCAGCTTCCGGCCGGTCATTTTCGGAAAGCGGTTTGGCTCGACTTCGACCATGACGGGGATATTGATCTTTTCCTGCTCGGAGAGAAGTCCGTATTAGTGCGGAACGAAGGGACTGCCGGTTTCAGCGATCACACGGCAGGCTTCCCTTTTGTGTCGGGAAGCGCCATCGACGGGATGGCATTTGATTTGATTAAAGATACAAACGGCATCGACTTGGTCGTGACGCATCAGGACCGCGGAGCGGTCCTTTATCGGGACAAACTGGCCGGCAAATTTGAGGCCGTGCCGCTTGAAGTCCTGCCTGCAGGGGCCCATTCACTTCTTGCCTGCGACTTGGACAACGATGGCTGGACCGACATAGCGGCTGCCTCCGAGGCGGGCGTCATTTTGTTGGGCAACAATCTTGGCCGGCTCCAAAGCGTCTCTGCCCCCGAGGGAGGGCGCGGGCTCATCGTTTTCGCAGACCTTGAAAACAAAGGGGCGCTTGACCTGCTCGCCGGCGGATCTTTCTATCGGAATCAAGGATTATTTCGGTTTGCAGCGGGCAAAGCGCTGGCGGATTCGGCATCGCCGCTGGCTGCGGTCGCGGCGGATTTTGACGGCGACGGCCGCGTTGATCTGGCCGTCGCGGACCGGAAGGGGAACCTTCACATATTCAGGAATGAGATGGCGGCCGGTAACCAGTGGCTGGGCGTGTCGCTTCTCGGAGTAAAGAATCTGCAACTGGCTCCCGGCGCAGAAGTGGAAGTAAAAGCGGGAGCGCTCTACCAGAAAGAAATCTACGCGGGTGTGCCTCTGCTGTTCGGCCTCGGTTCGTATAAAGAGGCCGATGCGGTACGCATTACCTGGCCCAACGGTCTAATCCAAAACGAGATCAAGCAGCCGGCAGGAAAAGCGGCTCAGTACAAAGAGAAGCAGCGTCTGTCGGGGTCCTGCCCCATGGTTTTTGCATGGAACGGAAAGGCGTTCCAATTCATCACCGACGTGCTGGGGGTGGCTCCTCTGGGCGCCGCTTCCGGAGATGGCGAGTATTTCCCGGTTGATCATGACGAGTACATCCAGATACCGGGCGACTCGCTGGTTCCAATTGAAGGCAAGTACCAGATCCGTATCACCGAAGAGCTGCATGAAGTTGCCTACCTGGATAAAGTGCAATTGTTTGCAGTCGATCATCCGGCGGGCATGGACATCTTCACCAATGTGAAATTCCAATCGCCACCCTATCCTGAGCTGCGGCTTTTTGGAACGAGCAAGCGCGTTTATCCAACGTCGGCGCGCGATGACAAGAAGAACGACGTGCTGAACCGCATTCTCAAGAGTGACCGGACTTATATCGATTCCTTCAAGCGAGATTATTCCGGCGTCGCTGAACTCCATTCGCTGGAGCTCGACTTCGGCCGGGAAGTCGCGCCGGACAATCGGGCGCTTCTGGTATTGCACGGATGGGTCGACTGGGCCGACGGGAGCACTTTTCTTCGCGCCTCTCAAGAAAAAAAAGGCGGCCTCATCATGCCCTACCTTCAGGTCAAAGATGCTTCGGGCCGCTGGCACACCGTGGTTGCAGATATGGGGATTCCGGCAGGTAAGCCGAAAACGATCGTGGTGGATTTGAGCGGCAAGTTCCTTTCCTCGTCGCGCGAAGTCCGCATTGTCAGCAACATCTGCGTCTACTGGGACGAGATTTTTCTGAGCGAAAAGACCGGTGCGCCTGAGGTTTCGATGACTTCCGTGAAAACAGATTTTGTGGAGCTCCAGTTTGGCGGTTTTTCCAGGCTGGTTATACATCCGGAGCGGAAACAACCTGAGTGGTTCGATTATTCGCGCAGGACATCGCTTTCCATGTGGAATCCGACGCCTGGATGGTACACAAGCTACGGCGATGTGCGCGAATTGCTGAGCTCGGTCGACGATCGGTTTGTAATTATGGGCTCGGGCGATGAATTGCACTTCTTATTTAACGCCGAAGCTTTGCCGCAATTGAAGAGCGGAATGCGGCGAGATTTTTTGCTGCTGGTGGACGGATGGGCCAAAGACGCGGATCTGAACACCGCGCATTCGCAAACGGTAGAACCTCTGCCTTTTCACTCTATGAGCCGCTATCCATATCCGCCGTCAGAAAACTATCCGGATGACCAGTTACACCGTGACTACCGGCGGCAATATAATGCTCGGCCGGCTCTGCGGTTGTTACGTCCACTAAACGAACAACTCGCAACAAAAAGTGTGGAGAATTAGTCATCAGTCATCGGTCATCCATGGTCGCGTTAGCGACCGATGAATTTAGCCCGGCCTTTCAAGGCCGGGTGAACGAATCATTAATATGCATTTCGTCGCGTAGCGACGATTGAGCCTGGGTTGAATCAATCGTCGCTACCGCGACGAGATGTTTTTTTGTCTCGGACTCCCGGCCTTGAAAGGCCGGGCTAAAGTCAGATGCTGCTATGCGGCGCCCGGCAAGCCAAAGGGTTGCCTTGACCGCTTCGCGGTCTGACTGAGAATTTTCGCGAGCGAAAAAGAAACTTTTGGTTATGGGCAATCTGGAAGAATTTCTAGCTACCATTCCTATCTTTCGAGAACTGACGCCGGAGCAGTTAAAGCAGATCGCTCCGTTGTTTCGTGAAGAATACTATCCCGCCGGGACAATCGTGCTGCATCAAGGTGGACACAGCGATGCGCTCTATCTGCTGCGCTCCGGACGAATGGCCGTTCGTGTTCATCGGCCCGAAGGACGCGAGACGGTGGCGTATCTTCAGCCTCCCACCATCTTTGGCGAACTCTCCTTTATTACCGGACGCACCTGCTCGGCGGATGTCGAGGTCGTGGTGGATGCCGACGTTGTTGCCTTGCCCAAGGAAGCCGTAGCGCGCCTTCCCCAGCAGCGCGAAAGCATTTTGCGCGGCATGATGATGATTCTGGCCGAGCGCCTGCACGATACGGTTACCCGCGGAACACGCGCGGTCGAGTCCCCGGTGGTGCTACTGCGGAACCAGCCTCACTGGCTCGCCCCCCTGAGTTTTGCGGCCGAACTTGGACGCTCGCTGGCGCGCCAAACGGGCAAGGAGACTTTGGTGGTGAACCTGCCGCAGGTGTCGCCACCGGCTGAGCCGCACAGCATTGAACAAGGAGCCTTTGTCACCCAGTTGCCGGCGGACATGACCGGCGAAAGTCTTCGGGCCAAAGTGGCCGAGAATTTGACTCGGTGGAAGGAGCGGTTCCCCAACATCATCCTCAACCCTGCGGGCCCGAGCGCAGCAGCCGTCTGCGACGTCATTGAGGCATTTGCCGATCATTGGGGGCGGTTGCTTGGTCCGGGCGATCCGGTTCCAGAAGAAGTCGATTCCAAGCATTTTGTGGTGCAGGATGCCAGCGTCCCCACATTGCCGGTGCTTTCCGGGCGCCAGCAATTGATTTGGGACGTGGCGCCGTCGGAAGATTCGTATCGCTCCTATGGGCAGGCGTCGGAGCGCTTTCGCAGAACGGTGGATTCCATTGCGCGCCACATTGCCGATTTGCAGGTGGGGCTCTCGCTGGGAGGCGGAGCCGCCTGGGGCTGGGTTCACATCGGAGTGCTGGCGACGCTGGAAGGCGCAGGACTTCCTGTCGATGTGATCTCCGGCTGCTCGATGGGAACGGTGATCGGCACGTTGCGCGCCTGCGGGCGCGGTCCCGATGAGTTGCGTGAAATTGCGCGCTACTGGCGACGCAGAACCAGGAAGTTTATTGAGTATCGTTTCTGGCGCATGCACTTGTTGAATGAGAAAGTGGTGCGCAAGGTTTTTCGGAATCTTTATTTCCAGGATCGCACCGTTAATCAGACCGAGATTCCTTTTTGGGCAAACGCCGTCGACATCCGGACAGGGAAGGAATTCATCATTCAGGATGGATTGCTGGTTGACGCCGTGCGCGCGTCGATCGCGCTGCCTGGGTTGCTACCGCCCGCGCAGCGCGGCAAACACCTGCTTGTCGACGCAGGGATTATGGACCCGGTTCCTGCTGGCTTGGCGCGGCGCATGGGTTGCCGCTATGCTATCGCGGTCAATGCCATGGTTCCCATGGAGGCTCAACCGATGAGCGATCGCTATCCGCTGAATATTTTTGACGTCATGTTTCGATGCATGCGCATTACCGGCCACGAAATCGGCCAGGCGCGAAGCGAGGCTGCCGCCGATGTAGTTCTTACCCCGCGTATGGAACACGTTTCTATGTTAGACTTTGACCGCAGCGACGAGATTATTGAATGCGGCCGCAAGGTGGCCGAAGAAAACGTTCCCACAATTTTGGCGGGGTACGAGAGGTTGAAGTTCGCCTCTCCTACTCCCCATTTCAACGCAGTCGAGCAAAGAATCTAACCAAGGAGGTTGTTGATGAGTACCGCAGGAATTACGGCCGATCGAGTTAGACAGGAAGTCAGGCGCAGGATCGCGGAATTGACCGAGCGGAATCCCGAAGAAGTAACCGACACTGCTTTGTTCATAGAGGAACTGGGCGTCGATTCTTTGATGGCCATCGAGCTCATGGTGGCTCTCGACAAGGAATACAAGATTGATATCCCCGAAGACAAGTTTCGCTCCATAAAAAACGTGAATGACGCTGTGGGCGTTGTCATGGAGTACGTCAACGACGGCCACCCGCAGTAGGGGCTGATCGACACGACCGGAAGTGTGAAAAAAATCGGATGGCTCGCTTAGCGACCAACATTTTTTCACCAAAGAGGCGCAGCGCAGTAGAGTCACAACCAAAAAGCCGTTTACGTCCACGATCACGTGCTCGTGCATGGCTTTGAAAGTGACATTTATGAATCGAGTCGTCATCACCGGCCTTGGCCTGCTGGCGCCCATTGGCGTCGGCAAAGAACAGTTCTGGAATAATCTCATTGCGGGTACAAGTGGCATCACGCCGGTAACCGCTTTTGATACTTCAGCGTTTCCCGTACATCTGGGGGCAGAGGTCAAGGACTTCGACGCGCAGCAGTACTGTCGCCGCAGCAAACCCGAGGAATTGGGGCGGGCATCGCAACTGGCAATTGCCGCGGCGCGCCTGGCAATTCATGATGCGCATATCGAGCTGAGAAATCTGGACCCGAATCGCGTCGGTGTCTCCATGGGTACAACTTCCGGAGAGCCGCTTTTTGTTGAGCAGTACAACGACATTCGCAAAGCGCAAGGGTTGGAAGCGATTCCCGGAGAAATCATGCCCAAGTATCCGTGCAACGTCATTCCCACCAACATCGCAATTGAATTCGAACTCCACGGACCTTGTCTGATGATTCCTACGGCCTGCGCCGCCGGTAACTACGCCATTGGTTACGGCTATGATGTGATTCGCGCAGGGCGGGCGGACCTGATGCTGGCTGGCGGCGCGGACGCCTTTTCGCGAATTACGTACATGGGGTTTGCGAGGCTGGGCGCGATTGCTCCGGAGCGTTGCCAGCCCTTCGATAAGAATCGCAAAGGGATGGTGCCGGGCGAGGGCGCGGCGGTCCTGATTCTGGAACCCCGGGATTCGGCGCTGGCGCGTGGCGCGCACATTTACGCCGAAGTTCTGGGTTATGGGCTAAGCTGCGATTCGCATCACATGACAGCAGCGCATCCGGAAGGTGACGGCGCCGTCCGTGCAATGGCCAGCGCGCTGAAGGAGAGCGGCGTCACGATTGAAGATGTCGATTACATCAGCGCGCACGGTACCGGTACTCCAACCAACGATCGCGTCGAATCGATTGCGGTGCGGCGTCTGTTCGGGAAGCAGGCGGAGAGGGTTCCCATCAGCTCTATCAAATCAATGATCGGACACACCATGGGCGCTGCTAGCGCTATCGAAGCGGTCGCCTGTGCCCTGGCAATCGACACGGGCATCATCCCACCCACGATCAATTATGAATCACCAGACCCGGAGTGCGATCTTGACTATGTCGCCAACCAGGCGCGACGCACAGATCCGAGCGTCGTTCTCAACAACGCTTACGCCTTTGGCGGCAACAATGCATCGCTTTGCCTGGCGAGGTTGGAAGGGTGAGCAGCAGAATTGTGGT
This sequence comes from Acidobacteriota bacterium, assembly GCA_036006905.1. Taxonomy (GTDB): domain Bacteria; phylum Acidobacteriota; class UBA6911; order JACQSX01; family JACQSX01; genus DASXTB01. The sequence goes on along the minus strand of DASYPF010000020.1, from coordinate 10,558 downwards.
CACTGGCGCCGGCGTCATTTCCGCCATCGGAGCCGGCACTGAGGAATTCGCCAAGGCGCTCTATGCGGGACAGTCTGGCATTGGATTACATCCTCTGCCGGGCCTGGATGGCGAGCCTCCGGTGCGGGTTGCGGAAATCCGTAACTTTTCACCCGAGCCATGGCTGGGCAACAAAGGAATTCGCGTGCTCGACCGAAGCGCTCGACTGTTGTGCGTCGCCACGCAGATGGCGCTTTCCAGCTCCGGTCTTCAGACCAGCGGCGGTGAAAATGATCAGAACCTGGGATTGATCTGCGGCACCATGTTCGGCAGCGTTCGCAGTATCACTTCCTTTGACTGGAGCGGCTTGACAGACGGTCCCAAGTACGTCAATCCGATGGATTTTCCCAACACGGTGATCAATTCGCCCGCGGGCCAGGCGGCGATCCGGTACAAGCTGCGTGGTGTCAATTCCACAATATCATCGGGACTTTCATCGGGACTGTACGCCATTCACTATGCTGCTGAGTTCCTTCGCTTGGAGCGCGCCCAGTCTCTGCTTGCAGGAGGCGTCGAAGAACTGTGCCAGGAATCGTTTCTCGGTTTCCGCAAGAACAGCCTGACTTCAGCGCAAGGAAAAATGCTGCCCTTCGCGCCAGACCGGGACGGCACCATTCTGGGGGAAGGTTCCGGCATGTGGGTTCTCGAAACAGAGGAAAGAGCCCGCGAGCGGGGCGCGCGGCCGGTGGTGGAAATCTGCGGGTTTGGTTCCGCCCATGATGCGCACAGCATTCAGTCTTTCAATCTGCGGGCCGAAGGCGCCGTATCCGCCATCAGCCAGGCTTTGCAGGCTTCCGGGATCAGTCCGGATGCCATCGGCCTGATCGTCGCCAGCGCCAGCGGCAGCCGTGCGGGGGACAAAATGGAAGCGCGCGCGCTGGTCAATATTTTTGGCGATCGCCTGGCGAATATTCCCATTTGCGCTCCCAAGGCGGCATTTGGAGAATTGCTGGGAGCTTCGGGTGCCTTGCTGGCCGCCACAGGCGCTATTGCGCTGTCCCGAGGGACGGCTCCTCCGACCGTTGGTTTTATCGCGACGGAAGACGGCCTTTGTCTGTCCGCCAGTCCGCAGCCAATACACGGCGAGTATGCTCTAATTAATTGTTTCGGCTGTGATGGAAACAATGCGGCGTTGGTTTTGAGGCGGTGGGAGACTTGATTGCGGATCGTTCCGATTGCGGATTGCGGATTTCGGACTGCGGATTGTTTCGATTGCGGATTGGGGATTTTGGATTGCGGATTGTTTCGATTGCGAATTGCGGATTTCGGATTGCGGGTTGTTCTGAAGGCGCTTGGGATCATTTTCTGGCCGGAAGTTTTTCAGTCTGACTCCGAGGTTGGGAAACAATCCGCAATCGAAGTAATCCGCAATCCGCAATCCGCAATCAGAACAATCGGCAATCTTTGGAGATTCAACAATGGCTGATGAACTAGATCGACAACTAATTCCCCCGCTGTTCCAGACCGTCTTTACCATTTCGCTGGGCGCCACGTTTGTGGGCTTCGAAATGGTCAAGAAGCCCAAGCAAAGCATCGACAAGGTGTCTTCGGAAGTGAAAACTCTTTTTACGATTCCTGCCGACGCCGGAGAGGGCTTTCAGGAAAAGGCCAAGGCGCTTGCGGCTGTGTGGATGGAGAAGGCGGCTACCTTAGTGGAGCAGTGCAAAGAGGCGGGCAATAGATTTACCGAAGACGAAGCGAAGGGGTAGCGGCTGGTCATTTGTCATTAGTCAGTTGTCCGTGGTCCGTTGTCAGTTATTGAGGATACCGGCTTTGGGTCTTGGAAGTTACTGGGCCCGAAGGGCCCAGCCCGCCTGCGGCGGGCTGAGGCACGCTTTCAGCGTGCCCTGCGCCGCATAGCGGCGTCTGACTTTAGCCCGGCCTTTCAAGGCCGGGAGTCCAAGACAAAGAAAACATCTCGTCGCGTAGCGACGACTGATTCAACCCGGATTCAATCGTCGCTACGCGACGAAAAACATATTAATGATTCGTTCACCCGGCCTTGAAAGGCCGGGCTAAATTCATCGGTCGCTAACGCGACCAGCCTGCTTCAGCCGGCTTTGACTTGACCAATTGTCACAAATGTCCAAACTCCACGGCCCGAAGGGCCGCGAACGGAAGGGGAAGCTTCTGAAGAGCCGGTCACTAACCACCAACGGGGGGACAACTGACAACGGACTACGGACAACTGACTAACAATGATCTACCACTTCCAAGCGAATCTCCCCGTCGCGCCCAGGCACGTGAAGTCTCAATCGATCATGTCGCCTTACTTGGCCCTCCAACTGAGAAATCGAAAAGGCCGACTTTTCGGCTCCCTCTGAGGGACGCAGTATCGTGGCGGAAAACTGGCCATCGTCAAGACCGGTAATCCTTATTCCCTGCAGCCGATGGGCAGGAAACACAATTATCTTCATTTCGCCCACATCACCGCAGGCGACTTCTAGCGCCGGCTCTTCACTCCGCACTGTTACCGGACAACCCACCAATGCCACCGAAAAACGCGTCATAGCCTTGACTGTGTAAAACTGACTAAAGGTGTTCACCAGAAAATCTTTGACCCTATTCTTCGTTGAACTCCCATTTGAAGCCGGAGGTAACGGAGTGGCCTCAGTAGGCGCCGGGGGAAGAGCGGCCGGAGCTTCAGCGGTGCTGGAAGCCGAGGGTGTCGCGGCCGAACCGGCCGGGACAGCGGTTGTTGCTGTGATCGTCACTGGCGGCGTCGCAGTCGCGGTAATCGTCACCGGTGTACCGATCTTTTCTGTAGTAGCCCGGACCCGGGCAGCCAGTGACTTTGCCATCTGCACCGCAATTTCCGGATACTTATTCATGAGTTTGGAGAAGCTATCGCGCGTTAACAGCAGACAAGTGGTGTTCTCCAGACAAATGATGTTGGCCGAACGCGGCTTGTTGTCGATGATGGCCAACTCTCCAAAGAAATCCTCTTCCTTTAATTGCGCCACCACGACCTTTGAACCGTTATGGTCGGTTTCCACTTTGACCTTGCCCGACGTGATGAAAAAAAGACCGAGGCCGGTTTCACCCTGCGTAACAATATGGTCACCCGCGGAATATTCGCGCGGGATGCAGACTTCGGTAATCTTCTTGACGATCTTGTCTTCGAGTTGCTCGAAAAAATCGATTTTTTTTATCAGCTCGAAATCTGTGGCCACTTGTCGGCCTCCTAGGGTTTCCCCGCCGGCGCGTGAGGGATAAGCGAATTGCTATGTTACCACAGCGCTACCGTTAACCTTAGCGCTTGAGAAAATTCTCTCGCCCGCTCTATTCTCCATCGAATATATTAACCCCAATGTGAGCTGTGCTAGACTCACCGCCCGTGAGCTCCAACAGTCAACCGCTTCGACAGGAGATCGGAGCAGTCGTCCCGGACCTGGCGCTGCCGATAGAAGCAGAATGCGGGCCGGTGAATTGTTTTGGTCAAAAAAAGGATTGTGCTTCTGCTGGAAATTCAGGAAAATTACTTTTCTCAACTATCTAAAATTCTATAGGAGGCATTTATGGCTGGATCTAAGAGAAAACTACTCGAATGCAGGATGCAGGGTTGCACATTGAACGTGTCGGGCAGTGAAAAGGAAGTTGTCGAGACCGGTGTTCAGCATGCGGTCTCTGCGCACAGCCAGAAGGACACTCCTCAGCTTCGCGATCAGATTCGCTCGATGCTGAAGGATGAACAATAGGTCCTATTGGGAACGCGCGTTTTGGATGGGGCGCAACGGCAGGGTGAGTGTTCATAGGTCGAGTTACGTCTTTCGGCCGAGCCTGAGGCTGAAGGAACTCATGGCTACGGAAAAGAAGCGGGACGGGTTTTGTCCTCCATTCTGCCCTTCTTCTTGACCTCGCCTCCCCTTTAAGATATTTTTCAAGCACCTTAAGTTACTTCCAATTCTGAGGTGGCCATGAACCCGATCGCTTTTGCTGTTGGCAAGGTGGTGTTACCACCTCTCGGATGGGCGCTGTGTGTGTCAAAAGGTCATGGACGCGTAGCCTGGACAGAAAGTTTGGACAAGGTCCGCACCATTGAAACTGTAGAGTTTGCACACAGCTTTCTGGGAGACGACCTATCGCTTGAGGAGCAGGTGAAAAAAGTTTACGCTGCCGACCCGTTCCGCGCTCTCTGGCTGGCCGAGGGCGTGGGACTTCATTACGGCAGGATGGCGATCCAGCAGAGGGATGCGCCCCAGAAGTTGCTGGCTGAAGGGCCGGCGCTGAAACTACCGCACAAAATCTTGCTCATGGCCCACGCGGGAATGGGTATGGCCATCGCTCGCCATTTCCTCGATGAGATCAAGAAAAACGGTGGCGCCTCACGTATTCGCGACGCTGTCGAGCAGATTGTGCGTCTCATCAAAGGAAACTCTCGCCAGGGATACCTTGGTATCGCTTTTGAACCCTGCGGGATGGCGACGCGATTCTTCTATGGCCGTGACATGTTTCTATCCGTCGTCAACGAAGTTTCAAGACTGGAGCCGACATATGTGCCGCATCTCTGGCACGGAGCAGGGCGCGGCCTTTACTTTGTAAACTTCATTCCTCACTTTGGTGAGCCATGGCCTTCCTTCAGGTTGGTCGACCAGGAGAGCTCCGATTCGGTCTCCAGAAGCAATCTGATGGCAGGACTCTCTTCGGGCATAATGATGGTCAACATGCAAGCCCCCCAAGTGATGGAAGCGATAGTTCGTTCCCGTGTGGCAAAGTTTTCGGCGGAAGACGCCGATGCTTTTTCCAACGGAGTTATCTGCTCCACCGTCATGCGGAACGACACGACGCCCGATGAACACTACATGCTCGCCTTTGCGGACTACACGCCGCATCCAGACGTAGAGCCGTTATGGAACAGGTTGATCAAGGAGCCCGTGAAAGCCGCACTGAAGGTGTACTATCCGGTTCTCAGGGATAGAAGTTCCCTTGACGTCGTGTGTAGCTATCAGCCGGTGGCCGAAATAGTCCAGAGACTCCAGGCAGGTTCAAAAAGCCAGATTGGCGCTATTCCAGCACCCGGCGCTTGAACAGCGCGGACTTTTAGCATCGAGAAGGCAAATCCAGAGAGTCCTGATACGGGCGCGTTTTTTGGCTTTTGGCACGTCGGTCGGGCAAAGTTCACTCGTAACGCATCTCGCTTTCTAGTGGGATTTCAGCCGATTTTGTTGACACCGCCGAACCACTAAAGATAGGATGCGCTCGTTTTCACTTTCATCACAAACTTAAAACAATTAATGAACTATTCAGATCACCACGTTTGCCGCGCGCGTCTTAAGAATGTTTTGCTCCTGTTGATTCTGTGGCTGGTATCTGCGCAGTTTTTGGGAGCCTCAGCTTTTAGCATCAACGAACTGGGTGCGAGAGCTATGGGCATGAGCGGCGCCTTTGTCGCCATAGCCAACGACGGTTCGGCAATCTTCTACAATCCGGCAGGCATTGCGTTCCAGAAAGGCATGCGCTTTGAGATGGATGGACTGCTGGTTGAAGGGTTCTTCCGTTTTGTTCCTACCGACGTTCCACCCGGGACGATTGTGCCCTCGAGAGGATTCGACGGTTATATCCGTCCCAAAGTGGTGCCGGTTGCCAACATGTATTTCACCAAGGACATCTCCAAGAAATGGACGCTCGGATTTGGCGCGTTTGCGCCTTTCGGTCTGGGTGCAAACTGGGAGAACTTCCATGATTCCGATCCGGCGAACACAAAGTTTGTAGCTCGCTACGTGTCTTCGCGCCCGCTGATGCAATCATTCTGGCTTCAGCCAACGGCCGCTTATCGCATTAGTGAAAACAGCAGCGTGGCGCTGGGAATTGCTTTCGTTCATACGCATGTCTTTCTCCAGCAGAGTATCTTGAATCCGTTGGACGAAGGTCGAACTTTCGGAGAAAAGCTCGCCGATATCGTTTTTCCTGGCCAGGACACTGTGCTGGCGGGGCGCTCGATTGCCCGTCTCCTGCCCGAAGGTCGATCCAGGCTGGCAGGAACCAGCGATGACTATGGTGTGGCTGCCGGCTATCTCTACAAGCACCCAGCCTCCAAGACCAACATCGGTTTGATGTATCGAAGCGCGGTTGTCCACCACTTCACCGGAACGGGGTCGTTTGCATTCACAAAGAATTACCCACTTAAGCCCTTCGTGGGCATCAAGGAATTCCAGAAGCGATTTCCGGATCAGAACATCAAGATGCATTTTCCCACGCCGGGCACTTATGCGATTGGAATTTCGAACTCCGCATTTTGGAACAGCACGATTGCATTCGATTTCACGGTTCAGGACTACCGCCGCTTTAAAGATGTGATTGTTAATTTCACGCAGACGAAGGATACCGGTACTCCCGCGGAAGCCCGGCTGACTTTCGACTTTAGGAATTCTTACGCGTGGCGTTTCGGCATCGAGAAGCCGTGGAACACGAACACGATTTTTCGAGCAGGCTACTTTTTCGATCGCACGCCGGTGCCAGACAAGAGCGTGGGGCCGCTATGGCCGGATAGCAGCCGCCACAATTTCACTCTTGGGGTTTCGCGAAGAATGGGCAACAAGGAGTTTTCGTTCTTTTATCAGGCCATGCAGTTCATCAACCGGACGACAAATGTTCCGGCGAATGTAAAACAGCTCACCAACGGCCACTATAACAATTACGCAAACCTGGCGGGATTTTCCATGCGCATTCATCTGGGTTCACCGACAATCGATACCGGCCGATGAAAAAGATTCTCCTGTTCACTCTGTTGTTCATGTCGATCTTTGCCTCGCTCCACGCGCAGCAGGCAAAGCTCGATCCCACGAATTTCATCGTAATGGGAGGCGGACTGTCCGCCGGTTTTGCGGATTTTCGGCTCAGCGAAAGCTCGCAGCAGAATTCTTATCCGGTTTTCATGGCCCGACAAATGGGAACCATCATGCCGGTCCCTACGGTCCGGGAAGACGCCAATCCAGGTATTTTGATCGCTCCTGGGACGTTGATAGCTTTTGATCCCGTGCCCGACATTCTACCGCGCGTCCGCCAGAGCGGCACGCGAGCTCTTCCGTTTCCGTTTTTCGCATTTAATCTCTCCGTTCCCTTTCTGAGAGTTTCAGAATCTTTGAACCGTCGTCCTCAACCGGTTGCCGGCGCCGACAAGCCGCTGCTTGTTCAGGAAGGAGACTTAAAGCAGTCATTGATCAACATGCTGTTGGGTTTTCCGTATTTCTTCCTGGATAGCCCGGTGCCGCGATTGACCCAGGTCGAGTATGCGGAAACCATGAATCCAACAGTTATTATCGTTGAACTGGGCTTCGGCGACGTGATCGATACAGCGCTGAGCGGAGGCACAGCACAGGCTACGTCCGTGGAATCGTTTACCGCGGACTACACGAAGCTGGTCAATCGCCTCCAGAAAACATTTGCCACGGTTCTTTTAATGAACGCGCCCGATCCTACCGATACCGGCTATTTTTCCTCCGTGCAGGAGGTGGCGCAGTTGTATCGGATCGATTCAGCCACGCTAGCGACTCAATTTGGACTGCAGTCAGGAGACCTTGTTACAGTCAGTGGCCTGGTAGAAATTGCAGACCGGCTTCGGGGCCGTCGCACAGGATCGCTATCGAGTCGTGCTGTATTGCGCGCCTCGGTCGCGGCCTCGATACAGAATGCCGTGCGCGGTTATAACTCCGCTATTGCCTCGGTGGGCTCTTCCAACAGCTTGCGCGTTTTCGATTTGTACGCGTTCACAAAGGAAGTGAGAGCGACCGGCGTGCAAGCCGGATCCTTCCGCCTCAAGGGCGGCTACAGGCAAGGCTTTTACTCCCAAGACGGCCTATTTCCAAGCCCCACCGGTCATGCGGTCCTGGCAAATCGGCTGCTGCAGTTCCTCAACAGCAGCTACGGCACGAATTATTCTCCCGTGGATGTCGACGCTGTTGCCAAGCGCGACGATCTGGTACCGAAGCCCGAAGATGGGGTTTCTCCTCCTGCTAGCGCAAAGCAGCGAAGAGAATCGGCGGCGATTCCATGAACAAGCGAGTTCTCTGCATCTTTACCTTCACCATTCTTTGGATAGTTTTTTGGCTCAGTGCCCTGCATGCTGAAGTTATCCTTCCCAGAAGTTTGCGCCTCGCCGGGCCGTTGAATTCGGCTAAAAGCCAGTTTGGCGATGACTTTGCGAACTTCCCGTTTGGGGAGGGCGGCGGATCACCCCCGATTCGTGGGTGGATCGCTTTTGACTTCAGCCCGGCCGTCGCCGACGTCTCCAGTTTCGTGATTACCTTCAATGCCGTTGCTGAAGACGTTAATTTCTCTTTTGTGCAAGGCCAGTTTTACAACCCGCGAGGTTTTGGCGTATATCATAGCGGTGTTCAGGTCAGCAAAGGAAAGCTGAATGTCAAGACCGGCGAGATCACGGACCTTGAGGTCCACGGCGTCTTCCATAACACAGTAATTCATCAGAGCGCTCGAAACAATCGGTTCCCCTTTGCGAGTTCAAGAATTGGCGGAAGGCTTTCACCCCTTAACAGCGATTACCCGCCGATTGAACTCCCCATCACCCTGCCTTACAGCGAGCGCCCAAAGATTTTCACCAAATCGCGCTTCATCTACGATTCATCCAACCAGATCATCGGGTTTGACTTCAGCGGTGAGTCCTTCACGCCCGTGACGGTACTTGCGCGGACCGCGCTGTTTCCCAGCTATTCATTTGGAGACAACGGGCAGTTCTTTTTTGCCTCTCCTGACGGCTGTAAGCCAGAGACCCCGCCGGACAAGTGTATAACGGCGAAGACTAAGCCCGAGGGGTTTGCCCTTCCAGTGAATGCTTTTCTCCATCCCAATCTCGTGTTTTACACGGAAGAATTGCGTGAAGTCCCGAAGGAACGAGTAAACCCAGCCTGCGTCGCAACAGGAATAGCACAGGCGGCTGCTGTCGTGGTCGGTGGACGTTTGTATCGCATGGGCGGATTTAATGGGAAGGCCGCCACAAATCAGGTGGATGTTTATGACCAGTCCGCTAACAAATGGTCCCCGGGAGAGCCAATGCCGGTTGCCGCACTGGACGTTAAGGCCGCGGTGGCCGGCAACAGCATCTATGTGGTTGGTGGAAGGTTGGAGGATGGAGGTCCCCCAATCAACACCATCCAGGTGTTCGATACGGCGGCCGGCAAATGGAGCCTCGGGACCCCGCTGCCGGTAGCGGTCTCCGAAGCAGCTACTGCCGGCGTCGCTTCGAAGATTTACGTCATCGGCGGCCGAGCGGCGCTGGGAACATCCGGCGTTACTTCGAAGGTGCAGATTTATGATTCAATTTCGAAATCGTGGAGCGAAGGCACGACTGCTCCTCTTGCCACAGCGGGCTCCGGTGTTGCGACGGTCGGCGCGGACATATATGTGATCAACGGCGCTACTGCCGACAACAGCGTCACAAATCGGGTTTTCATCTACAATACGGTATCCAATTCGTGGCGGGAAAGCCCCAAGACACAGCGGGGTATTTATCAGGGGGCGGCCGGACACATAAACAACCGCATTTATCTAGTGGGCGGCCGGCTGAGTGTCGGTGGCCCAGTCGATTCGGGCGATGTCTTTTTCAACCAGCAGCGCATGCAAGTCTTCGAGACTATTCTCAACGATTGGACTCTGGGGCTCGAAGAGCCGATTCCGATTGCCTCGGCTGCGGCTGCAGTGCTGAACGGCGAATTCTACGTGATAGGAGGCAGAGTCGGCATGTACCAGGCGCCCGGAACTGTCACGGACGCGACGCAGGTCTATAGCCAGGCCCTGGGTTGGGCGGTCTGTGACTCCCACCCGGTATTCACCGGAGATACCGTCGTCAATGCCGCGTCGCTTGCAGCGGGTCCGGTAGAGTTAAGCCCCGGCAGCCGGGCAAGCATTCTCGGATTTAATTTTTCGTCGGAGCTGAAAGCGGCGCCTCTGATTCGATTCGACAAAGGATTCTTCAGCACCGATCTTCCAACCAAAGTCAATGGGATCTCGATGACAGTGGATGGCAAGCCCGCCCCGATTCTCTCGGTTGGTCCCAAGCGGGTCGATTTTATTATTCCCACCGATGTGCAGGCTTCCAGTACTCGGCGAAATGTGGTGCTGGGACTTTTCAAGGATGGATCGCCTAGTCAGACACCCCAGGTGGAAGTACCGGTTGTGTCGGCTGCTCCCGGCATTTTTATTTACAGTCATGATGAAACGCGAGCCATAAACTACCTGAACGGATCAGCGGCTGTCGCGTACAACAAGGATGGAACCCTGCTTTACATTTCGCAGCCAGCTCATGGCGGTGATGTCGTGACAATCTACGCGACGGGCCTTGGACCGGTCAATCTCGCGCTTGAAGCCGGCCAGAGAGCGCCGGACGCGCCACCCAACCAGCTATTCTTTACGCCAAAAGTGACCATCGGCGACACGATCGCCCAGGTGGTCTCTGCCAGACTTGCGCCTAATTTTGCCGGAGTGTTCGAACTGAAGGTGGTGGTGCCCGCGAATGTTCCCAAGGGAAACAGCGTGCCGGTGCAAGTTGAGGTCAACGGCGTCAAAT
>DASYPF010000019.1:0-11883 GCA_036006905.1 Acidobacteriota bacterium | reverse complement strand
AGAATAAGACTATGACTTCAAAAAAAGCGCCACCTAAAAGCATCACCGAATACATCAATGCCGCCCCCAAAGAGGCTCAGAAGAAACTGCGCGCAATGCGTGCGTGCATTCGCGCGGCTGCACCTGGGGCCAAGGAAAGCCTGAAGTGGGGGATGCCCGCTTTCTCCTATCGCAGGATCTTGGTCACGTTCGCCACGTTCAAACATCACATCGGCTTCTATCCCACGCCGTCGGCAGTGAGAGCCTTCGCGCATGATCTTTCGGAATTTGCCACGGCTAAAGGTCGATCCAGTTTCCACTGGAGAAGCCGCTTCCCCTGCCTCTGATCCGCAAGATCACCGCGTTCCGGGTTCGAGAAAGTCTCGAGGAAGACAGGAAATGGCGAACGTGACGGAAAACTAATAGCGGTTCTTGAAACCGACTTTTTGTCGAATTGCTTCGGGTAGGTCAGCCAACGCTTGCTCATGCCGCAGGAGAATCGCTCGGATCTGCGCAAACTCGCTGCGAATTTCGTCCTCGAATTGCGCCATCCGCTGCCGAGTTTCTGTCTCTTGAGACAAAAAAGCTATCTGAGTCTGCATCAGGGCCGCCTGATTCTGCATCAGCAGAGCCATTGCTTCCTGCAGATTGTTGCTGCTTCCGAATCTTCCTGTCATTTCATTTTCCATATTACGTCTTTGATCGACTCAAAATCACGTTCAAATTCATTCGCCTCATTCGCACACCTCTCTGCCAGTACATAACTGGCGTGGATTGAGATTTGCGAAAAGAAAATGAAAAGAATCCCGCGTAGGTGACTGGGCATGCTGTGCGGAAGTGATTAGCAGATTGAAAAACTCACCGCGAAGGCGCGAAGAACGCGAAGGGAATTAAATGAAGAGCATACGTTCGATATAGTCAGTCCTCCCTAAATGGATGACTGCGTGACGGATATGCCAGGGTTAGAGTTCCGCGTGAACATTCAGCCTTCGCGTTCTTCGCGCCTTCGCGGTGAGTTTTTCAGCATCCTGTTAGACAAAGGTATTCTTTTTTCACTGGGAAACGGTTCGGAACCAGTGGCGCGGCCCACAAGGCAAACAGCGCGCCGAGTGCCGACGCGGCTATCGCGAGCAATGCGCTTTCCACCAGCACCAGTTGGATCAGGCGCCACCGTTCTGCCCCGATAGAGATGCGCAAAGCCATCTCCCGTGCGCGGGCCGCAGCTTGGGCTGTCAGCAGATTTGCGACATTGGCACAGGCAACCAGGAGAACCAATGCGACTAGAAAACTTAGGATGAGCAGAGGGCGCCGGTATTCCTTTGCAGGCGGGACGCACCCGCGGCCGCAGGCAAGAAAAGAATCTTCTCGCCGAGGAACGCTTCGATCACCTGCTTGGGTGTGTCGGAGTGAAATTCCTTCAGGTGCTCGCGGTGTTCATGGATGAAAGCGGCCTGCAGCGGAAGCCGACCCTGCTCGGGCGACACTCCCGGTTTGGGACGTACCCAGATGCGAAACCAGGACCAGCCAGGGCTATTGATCGCCTGGACGTTCATCATGGCCGGGACGAAAACATCGGTCACTTCGCCGGGCTCCGTCCCGGTAAAACCCCTGGGCGCGACGCCGATGATCTCGAAGCGGTCGTTCGCCATGTGGAACGTCTTGCCAATGACGCCGGGGTCGCGACCGAAGCGACCTGTCCAGTAGTCGTAGCTGAGGACGGCGACCGGATGGGCGCCGGGTGTCAAATCGTCATTGGGCGTGAGCAGCCAGCCAAGATGCGGTTGGAATCCAAAGACTCCGAAAAGGTTACCTGAGACATATTGACGGTACACCTTTTCGGTCTCATCAGCGGCCCCGAAGGTGACGTCCTGTCGCGCCGTCATGCCGACGACCATGAGGTCGGCGCGATCGCCTACCGTTTCCCGATAGCGGCGAAAGGTTGGATAGTCGAAGTCGTCCCGATAGTCGGGGACACCCTCGCGGTCGACGAACGTGGTGGCAAGAAAGAAAAGGCGCTCCGGCTCCGCTACCGGCAAGATGCGCAGGAGCACAGCGTCAACCAGGCGGAACGCCGCCGTGGTGGCGCCGATTGCGAGCGCCAGCGAGGCGATTGCGGCGACGCTGGATGCGCGATGCTTCTTCAATTGACGCCATCCGAACACTACATCTGACGCCAACGCGTCGAGCCGGGGAAGGCCTCGCTGATCCCGATACACTTCCTTCATTGCCTCTAGGGAGCCGAACTTGAGCACCGCCCTACGACGCGCCTCCGCGGGAGATAGGCCGGATCTGATGTTGTCCTCGGTTAGCAGCGCGATGTGTTCGTCGAACTCCTCGCGCAGGCGCTGCTCCTGTTGCTGCCGGGTGAGCGGAGCGCTGAGTCGTGCAAGAAATCGTCTTAGCGCCCTCATGGCAGATCCTCCCCTTTCACTGTGAAGAAGCGGCCGATGATGGCTGCCGTCTGCTTCCACTGGCGGGTCTCCGCCTGGAGTTGCTTGCGTCCGGCGCGTGTCAGTCGATAGAAGCGAGCCTTGCGGTTATTTTCGGAGGCGCCCCACTCGGACGTGATCGCGCCTTCCTGCTCGAGCTTCAGCAGCACAGGATACAGAGTCCCCTGATTCACAGAGAGAAGATCTCCACTGATCTGCTCGATGCGCCGGGCGATGCCGTAGCCATGGAGCGGCCCCAGCACGTCCAGCGTTTTGAGGACCATCAGCGCCAGAGTGCCCTGCCGCACGTCGGTCTTTTCTTTCATCCGCACCGCCCTTTGGGTTTCCAACAGGAAATATATCACACTTCTTTTCGGAAACCAACAGGTGCGGCGACGCAATCCAGCGAGCTTAAGGCGGGAGGCCCATGTTCTTTTCGAATCATGAATCCCGGCCTCACGGGCGTCTTGCCCAAAAGTAAATCTCTGTGAATCCTCCGTGACCTTTGTGACTCTGTGGTGAAGAGTTCGACGGGAATCAACACAGAGTCACAAAGAACACGAAGGTTTCACAGAGAAAACGATTTGGGCAAAACGCCCTTACGGCCGGGCCTACTCAATGACGGCCCTTCGGGCCTCCAATCCAGCAGCGCACTAATCTGTGCTTTAATCTATTCTTATGAGAACGCCGAATCACGGGAGCTGACGATGAATAACACTTTAATTGAAAGCTCTTCTCTGCCTGCGCGCTTCAGTGCAGCTCTTTTCATTCTCCGCATCGCGAGCGCTCTGGCTTTTCTTTATCACGGAAGCGCCATTCTATTTGGCGCCTTTGGCGGCCCCGGACCCGGTGGCTTTGCTGGGTTCATGCACATGCCGGTGGCGATGGGATACCTGGTCGGACTGGCGCAATTCGCCGGCGGGCTGGCCATGTTGACCGGCATCTTGATTCGAGTAGGAGCGGTATGCATCATAGTCGTAATGCTGGGAGCAATCTATTTAGTTCATCTCCCGCATGGTTTTGACGTGACTAAGGGCGGAGTGGAATACGCTCTGACGCAACTGCTCGTCGCAATTGTGCTTCTTCTGACCGGCGCGGGCGAATATTCGCTGTCGGCGTGGCTTCCTTCACCGCTGCGAAAACTGTAATTCCGCCAATTTTCTATGCGCTTGCCTTAGGAAAGCCCGAAAGATAAAAGGACGACATGGCCGAGCCGTGGACGACCCGGGAATCGAAGCCAACTGATGCAAGCAAGATTCCAGAAGGGGATTATGTCCTCGTCCCGGAGGGTTATTTCCTCATGGGTTGTGAGATGGGTCGAGATGAGGAGCGGCCGGTGCACCGGGTGTGGGTCGACGCTTTTGAGATGGCAGTTTTCCAGGTGCGGAACCGGGAGTGGACGCTCTTCCTCGAAGCAACGGGCCACCCCGAGCCGCCCAATTGGAATCACCCGGATTTCAAGCATCCCGACCAGCCACGATCCCGCAAAGACTTTAAGACACAGCAAACAACGTGTAAATAAGTTCCCGTCCTTGCCCTTCACCACGGCACCCTAAATGAGCTTTGCGCCTCTCGGCCGGGTCGACGAAACTCACCTCTCGCCATGCCAGCTCAAGGTCGCCGCGCTGAGCTTTCCTAATTGGTCCCCACGTATCAATTGGCCGCTCATCACCCTGCATGCCGGCCTCGACTAGCGCCGCCACCGGCAGGCCGCCCCAGTCGACCGGGGGAAGGCGCAGATACGATATTGCCAGTTGGCTACTGTTGTCGGGCGGTTCCTTGTCATAAAGCTTCACGCTATCTTCGTCCGGAGCTAGGATCCAGTCTTGCGGGTAGTCAAATCGCACTGCGCCGCGGTCGGCCACAAAGATTTTGCATCCAGGCCGCGCGCGCCATCCGTGCCCCCAACGAAGCGTCGATTCGTTCCTTTCCCAATCGGTCATAGCTCGATGCTCAAGAGGTGTTGGGTCGTACCGAGCAACTTCTTCTGATCGAGCGGCTGCCTCACGCTAGCTGCCCAACGGTAGGGCGCTCAGAATCTGTGAAAAAATCCGAGCCGCGACCGTTAGGGAGCGGACCCTCCGACGAGAGTCCGCTTGCTTACGCGCGCGGCTCAGTATTTTTTCACACGTACTCAGCGCCGGGGCCCGGTGTGAGCGCTCGGTTATCTATAAATGAATACACCCAAAATAACGGCGCTATCCACTGCGATCCAGCCTACGCATGGCAAATAGATGTTCTTGTCGTGCTTTTGTGTTCCGTACCAGAACCAGAGAACGGCAGAGACTAGATATGCACTCCACGACAGCAGAGACACCCCGGCTGCCTGATGACCGATCCATATGGTCAGCACCTGCGGAATTGTCATGAGCATAGTGAAGAGAGACAAACTTCCCAAAAGGCGACTCACCACTTTGTTAGAGATGGAGATGTAAGCCGCCGGTGTCGTTGGATTTGGGGGCATAGTCGCCTCCGTGGCAAGCGAGCGTTTAAGCCGCGATTAGTTGAACCGATCGAGCTCTAGATTTTCTGCAGTCGTACGCCGCGACCCGCACGCAGGCTCGCTCTGGCAGTTGCAATCCGGCACAAAAACCGAGGGTCATTTTCTAAACGATAGTCAAACCAGTCGTCTTCCGAACTGCATCCAATCAACACGCCTGCAGGTTTTCCGTGTCGGGTGATGACAATCTCTTCGTTCTCGGCAACACGCAAAAACTTTGAAAGATCATCTTTAACTTGCGAAAGCGCTATTTTCTTCATTCTGCTTCTCCCAGCTTCTCAAGCCACTCAGCCGCCGCGGGAGCAAGGATAATTGTATACTTCATTCTGGCCCAGATTATAGCTGAGGAGCCGGCCTAAGCCCTCGGTCCGGTTTCCAGGCAGACGAGTGAGGTTTCGAACAGGCGGATTCGGGGTGACGGACCCGACTCCGAACGTGAGAAAAAACCATTTTCACCGCAGAGACGCAAAGGACTTCGTAGAGGGAAATAACTCGGCGTGAACTCTGCGTTCTCAGTGTCTCTGCGGTGAATGCAAAATAGAGACCCTGCTCAAACGCAAGTCACAGAATTCATCACAACGAGGGGCGTTCACTTGGCGAGCGGATCGGGGCGGAGCTGGAACTTCATGACCTTGCTCGTCGTGCCCTTGCCGCCTTCCATGTGAAAAGGTGCTCGGGTGCTCACGGTCGACCACAGCCCCTTCCCCTTCCAGCCGGCGTTTGGATTGTCGATCCGGCCATCCATCCATTTGGTGTAAAACCCCGATGGATAGGGGACACGGAGAACGATCCATTTCCCGTCCTTCAGGACCAGCAGCCCTTCGGACCCATTGCCAGTGTTAATCGGCACGTTTCTGCCGAACCCGGACGTGTCGAACTGATCCACCCAGGTGTAATAGCTGGCCTCGGCGCTGCCCGAATCCGTCACACCTTTGAGTTGTGGTAACGGCTCTGGATAGAACGTCCAGCCCTCGGGACAGTGCTGGCCCGTCGCCGTCGGCCCATTGAGTGGTCCCTTGCACTTGCGCCGGTCGAAGCTGGCCAGATGTCCGCTGGCAAGCGCCGCCCACACGACCCCGTTGCGATCGACATCCATTCCGCGTGGCGAGAAGCCTTGAGCTGGCGCCTTCGGGTTGTTCCATGGCAGCTCGTACACTTCCGCAAGCGCGGTCTCCGGCGGGTTGGTGCCGGGATTCAGCCGCACGACGGCGCCAGGGAAGCCCAAGACCGAACCCCATACCGAGCCGTCCGGGGCCGGGGCAACGGAATAAAAGCCACCACCATATCTTTTGTCCCTGGTGGGATCGACTGGCTGGTCGGGCTCCACATATGCATCTCGCTTGCCGTTGCCGTTGGTATCGAGGATGAGCGCGGTCCAGCCCTGCGACGTCACCTCATCGTGGGTCTCGTCGAACATCTTCGTGTTCAACCAGCCGACGACTTGACCACCGCCGCTGGTCCAGAGCGTGCGGTTGGCATCTTCGGCGAACATCAGGTGGTGCGTGCCGAAGCACGTGCTGATGTGCGTGAGCTGCTTGGTTTTTGGATCATAGAGGGCAAGGTGGCGTCCGGCCCTGGCAATCGGGAACAGCTTGGCCGACGGATGGCTCGACCCTTTCTTGCAAAAATCCGGATTCTCAGGCGGGCGCACCGCCGATGTGATCCATACGCGACCCTTGTGATCGAGCATCGGATTGTGCACGTTGTTCTTGCTGGTCCAGATGACTTCATCGCCCCAGTACGGTGAAGGCTGAATTATCAACGGATCCGCCGCCGGCTGGGTCTTCGGATCGCGGACGGTCAATTTTACCCGGCTCGCGGTGTGGCGCACCGGATCCAGAACGGGCAGGTAATCGGCGCTGAGTTCGAGCGACCCGTAAATGGGGCCGTTGGCATTGATCGTAGGATTCCGCCTGTCGGTTGAGACCTCATCATGGAGATACGCCTTCGGGTCGGCCCAATCCCATTGGGTGATGACGACGTTGCGCTCCAGGCCCTGCGGCCGCGGCGGCGCCGGCGGCACCTCGCCGGCGGCAATCCGATCGGTCCAGTCGGCGAACACCGACAAAGCCCGCTCCCGACCGAGCTGGTCGAGGCCATCGGACATGTTGCCGCCAGCCTGTCCCGACAGAATCCGCCGCTCCCACGCGGCCACCGAGGATTCGGAAGGGCCGAGCCCTGGGGGGAACTCTCGGGTTGCCTTGTTGCCCAGTTGATGACACGCCCAGCAACCGCCCGACTTCAGATTCCTGAGCCACTGTGCCTGGCTTTTCATTTTAGGAGAAATGCCGTTGCCCTGCGGCCCTGTGCCGGGAAACTCGCTCTGGTCCGGCGCCCGGATGAGGGAAAACCAATAGCCGGCCGGGTAGTATTCCGCCGCCGCGCGTGGGTTGGGCGCCACCACCGCGGTCAGGTTCAGGATCTTGCCTGGCGTGGTTTGAACCTTCGGCGAATCTGCCAGACCGTAGCCGCGTACCCACACGCTGTAGTTCGCTTTCGGAAGATCGGGCACCACGTACCGCCCCTGATCATCAGTGACCACGATCTTGACGAGCTTGGTGGGCAGGTCGGTCGTTTCCGCGATGACCCAGACTCCTGCCTCGGGCCCCTTCGAACTGGTGACCACTCCGCCGAGGTCGTCGTTATCGATGCGGACCGTTTCGCCGGCAAGCTGGCCGCCGCTCATTCCTGCAAGGTAGGCCGCCAAGGATATGGTGAAGCCGACCGCCACAATACCGAAGCCCAGCACTCTTGTCGTTCTCATGTCTTCACTCCCTCTTGTCTGTTCCTATTGCAGCGAACGTAGGCTCAGAAGCTGAAAAAATTGCTCTTGGATGAAATTTGACAAACTGCACTCACCGCAGAGACGCCGAGAACGCAGAGTTGACGCAGAGATAGAATTCTCCGCGAACCTCTGCGACCTCTGCGTCTCGGCGGTGAAGCCAATTTTTTCACAGCTTCTCACCCCGGCGTGTCGACTGATATTCGACGGTCGATTCACGGCGGCGGCAAAAGGTTGCCACCTTTCACGGCCGAAGTGGTTCGGGGGCGACTCATTGTAACTTCAAATTATTAGCTTCGATAATCCTTTTCCAGGGCATGGAGAAAGGCCGGTGCGAGAGGCTGCGCGCCGGCAGACGATCACTGCCACGTTCCGAGAAAATCGTCATGGCAAACTCGAAGAATTCTTCGCCTTTGTAGGCACGGAATTCCCGCCGTCAATTCTTCTTTCTTATGGCCTCCGGCGCGAGGGAAGCGCGACCAACGTACGATCGCTTGCCGTGTTGTTGGCTGGATTGGCGTCACTGGAGTTTGAGACAGTGGCCGCATTGGTGACACTCGGCGCCGCCGCAAGCGTTATCCCGACAACTAGCGTGACAGTAGTGCTGGCACCGGCAGCCAGTGACCCTGCTTGAGTGCATGTGACGGTCTGTCCCGAGGCAGTGCAACTCCAACCGGTGCCGGCGCCGGACACAAAGTTCAAACCAGAAGGTAGAACATCCGTCAGTGTGATTGCCCCGGTCGTTGCGGCAGACCCGACGTTTTGTATCGTCAGCGTGTATGCTCCATTCCTTCCGGCGATGAAATCTGCAGCGTGACTCTTGCCGAGTGACAAGTCGGGGAAGCTTGACGTTGCCACCAGACGACCCACCGCGGCGTGAAGTCTGGAGAGAGACTCCCCCATCACTTTGCCTAGCGGCGAGCCGTCGGCTTGGGCGGAATTGATCGTCAGCCGTGTCAAATCAGAACCCATCTGCCGAAGTTGGGCATCGGCGGTCTGCTCGGCGGCTCGCACCAGCGCGGCGGTCAGGCACGCTTTGCCAGTGTCGTAAAGAAACGGGTCGCCTCCGCTGGTGTTGGCAGTGACGTTGACCAGCGTGCCGCCTATACGGGGTCCAGACCAACTAAAATACAGCGCATTTGGCCACGCGCCGCCGGCCGTGCCGTTACCGCCTGCCGCCACTGTCGATCCGAAACGCGCCAGCGTGCGTGCCCAGGCTGCCAGCACCCGGCTTGGCCGAACAGGAGGATTGCCAATGGGGGTGTCTCCCGTCTCGCGCTGCAGGCGGAATAGATTATTCATGTCGTACAGCGAGACCATCCACAGTTGATCTGTGGAATTTGTTCCCGGACCCGTGACTGGATCGCCCAGCCAAAAACCATAGCGTATGCCCGACTGCTCCGCTTCGACGTACCACTGCGTCACTGCGCGCGCCAGACCCGAGCGCCAGTCGTCCAGATAGCCGGCGTCGTCGCTGGCCAAGCCCACCAATCGGAAAGTGGCAAGCCACTGAGAAGCGACGCGCCCACTTTGACCGGCGTACAAATCCGTGGGCGGATCATCGGGGAGGCAAGACGCTGCCGGACGCCGGCTGCAAAAATAACTGCGCATGGAGCTGGCGCCCCGTTTCAGCGTCTCGATGACTGTATAATCGCCGGTGAGCCAATAATAAAGGAAGAGATTTTCGAAGTAGGCGTGCGAACTGTTGAAGTCGATTCGATACCCACCATAACCGGCCGGCGCCTGGCCGCAATAGAAATAATTATCGCCTGGTGCGCATTGCATGATCTGTGTGTGCAGCATCCGCAGGGCGCCAGGGAAGGCGATTTCATCGAGCCATTCCACCTGCCCGGTACGAAATGTCCAGACAGGAGCAGTAGCAACAGTGCTGTGGTAGTCAGTCCAGGTTGCGCACCAGTAAGAGTTGTCCCATGCCTCGTTAGGAGTAGGATCGTCGCCGCCACAGTCCAGTTCGTCTCCGTAGATAACGTTGCCCCAGAGGCGCGGGTAGAGACCAAACGTCATTAACCCAGCCAGACCTTTTTCGTCCACTTTCTGAAGAGTATTGTTTAGCACCGAGGACACAAGGCTCTGATAGCCACCCAGGTCTTCGGGCAGGATTCCTACCGGAAATTCGTCCACTGCTTCGGATGCAGCAAACCAGGCGGGCTCGGGCCAGGCACGCAGCGGACGATTCAAGGGGGCCCAAAGCAGCCGGTCTAAATCGGCGCGCGATGCATTACCCGGCAACGCGGTCACCGCCAGAGTGGCGAACAACGCTTGACGCGCACCCAACCATGCCTGGTCGTCGGCAATGTCTACTGCCAACCGGCCATCTTCCAGAAGCCGCAGCGCCTGCGGTTCGTAACGATGCATGTGATTCAAAGCCACGGCCAGCGAGCCAGATGCGCCGCTGGCCGATAGCATTCCCCCGTCTGCCTTTTGCCCGGTAGAGCCGGCCGCGCCTGGAACACCGACGTCGAATGCCAGCGGCGCGATGCGGCTGGCGCGCAAGCGCTGCCGCACCCAAGTGCTTTGCCCGGCAGGGACACTCGCCTGCAGGGAGGATGCCGCGAAGCTACCTACGGCAGTCACCGACAGGGGCGGGGCCAGGTCCAGCGCGAGCGCATCGCGCACCCGCTGCACCCGCACGCCATTGGGAGATCCGTCACAGATGATCACTCCATTACCGCAGCGGTCTCCTTCCCAGCTAACAGCATGACGTACGACAGCCGTGGGAGACCCAGCAGTGAAGACATAGCGCCGCCGCGACCCCAGTCCACCGCCGCCTGTGGGAAGCATGTCATATGCTCCTTCGATCACGACGATGGCCGTTAGTGGTCCAACATGTTCGATGGCGACTCTGCGCGTGGTGCTATGACCCCACTCCGCGCCGCCCACTCTGGCCGTGAGCGTGCTGCCCCTGACCAGTCGGTTGCCGTTGGCCAGCCGAATCTCATCGAAGAGCGCTCCAGGATTGCCGCCCAGCCGAAAAGTGGCGGCTCCAGTATTCACCGTAATCTGGCTTCCGTCTTGGACCAGGTTGATAGCGAGAGTGGGTGACGGGTTCAATCCAGCGGAACCATCGGTAACCAGCCGGTAGGTTGTGCTGCCGCCCGCGGCGACCGTAGCGGGAAAAGTTACCAAAAGCCACTGGATGGGCGCATCTGCATCCCGACCCCCGTTCCACCGCGCCAGAACTTGGAACTCTGCTGGAACAGGGTTACCAGCAACGTTCACGAGAGCTAGATTCATGATAGTGCGCAGGTTGAGACTACGGGGAAGCGGGACACCCGACCGCACTACCTCGCCGTTGCGCGCGATTCCGGCTGTCTCACGCACGGTCAGAATCAACGAGGTCGGGACAGGCGGTGGATATGCTGCCTGAGCCGTGACCGGGACGATCACGAGATTCAGACTAAGCAGACAAGCAACTGCCAATGTGCAGCCCCTCAGAATGTGTGAAGAAATACTGAGCCGCGCGCGTGAGCAAGCGGACCCGCGATCGATCAAATCAAAGACAGCTCGAGCTTTACAGGTGGGAGTGTCCGCTTGCTTACCCCGATTATTCATAAATTCCAGTGGAAGGCCTAACGCAATGACGCAAAGGCGCAACGGCGCCAAGCAGGTGAGGGCGAGTATATGTGCCCCAAGGCTAGGCTTGCAAAGTTCATACTGAAAAGTTTGGGCACATATACTCACCCTCACCTGTCTCTGCGTCTTTGCGCCTTTGCGTCCTTGCGTTAAGTCTTTCATTGAACATTTGTGAATAATGCGGGCTTACGCGCGCGGCTCAGTATCTCTTCACAGCCCCTCAGGACGGGCAGCGCCGGCAGGGCGCGATCGCCGAGAGTCTTGTTGCTCATGGATTGTTTCTCCAACGGTCGAAGGCCGGCTGGAAGGCAGCGTGACAACACACAAGCTAGAAGTACCGCTCTTGGAGGATCGTTATGTGGTGCGCGAGGTGTCCGGCCACAATGTAAGCCAGCGCCCTTGTGGTAAAGGAATTCCCACTGGCCAGGCCTCGGCGCATCCAGGCCTCGGCGGGTAGATTTCCGAAGAAGGCCAGAGTGGCCCGCCGGACTGCCTGGAACTCGTCTCTGTGACTGGCCCACGAAAACTCGTCGGCCCGAGCGGCGCCAGCGCAAATTTTCTCGTCGAAACTTGGCAGTGGGGTGTCGAAACCGCGAGCA
>DASYPF010000018.1:0-5076 GCA_036006905.1 Acidobacteriota bacterium | reverse complement strand
TGTTCTCTGTGCCTCTGTGGTGAATGCTTGTGAATAGTTCAGAGTGCACCCGAGCAGCTTTCAAGTTTGGGTCGCTGTTTTGCGGGATTGTCGCGTTTAGCCACCTTGCGGTTACTGCCACTGCCGTCACTTCCAAGCTGTCTTTCACCGTGATCGACGAGAACGGAGCAGCGGTACAGGCCGCTCATGTCACCATCGAGAAAATCGAAGGCAAAACGACTTTCAAGTGCGAAACCGGCTACGCAGGGAAGTGTGAGATCAGCGATGTCGTAATTGGCCTTTATCGGGGCCGAGTGGAAAAGGAAGGTTTTTATGCCGTTTCTCTGCCGCAACTGGATACGGGCAAATCAGAGGCCGTGGAGGTCGTGCTCAATCATGTGCAGGAATTGGCTGATGTGGTGGACGTTGTCGAGTCGCCTCCGGCGATTGATCCTGAGAAGACATCGAATCAGGAAAAGTTGGGCACATCGGAGATCGTCAATCTTCCTTATCCTTCCACTCGCGATTTTAGAAATCTTCTGCCGCTGATTCCCGGTGTGTTGCAGGATGCGGCCGGGCAAGTTCATCTGGGTGGCTCCGCTTCCTACCAGATTCAGGATCAGCTCGACGGATTCAACATCACACAGCCGGCCACCGGATTGCTCGATGCGCGCGTCAGTGTCGATGCAATCCGTTCACTGCAGGTTGAGACCAGCCGCTATTCGGCCGAATACGGTAAAGGTTCCGGAGGTATCCTACGCCTGGAAACGGGTACGGGCGATGACCGGTACCGCTTCTCGGCGACCAATTTCATACCAACTTTTCAGATTCGCGAAGGCTTTTCTCTGGACAAGTGGACTCCACGCGCGGTTCTTTCTGGTCCTATTCGCAAAGGTAAGGCGTGGTTCTTTGAAGGCGCAGACGCCGAATATAACCTGAATGTCTTCGATGACCTGCCTGCCGGATCCAATCGAAGCTCGCTGTGGCGCACCAGCAGCCTGACCAAGGCGCAGTTGAACGTCAATTCCGCCAATACTCTTACCGCCAGCTTTTTGGTGAATGACTTTCATTCCGAGCACGCCGGGTTGTCGGGTCTCAATCCGCTGGAAACGACCACTAATCAAGATCAGCAGTTCTATTTATTCGCGCTAAAAAACCAGACTTACTTTGCAAATGGGGTACTGATGGAACTGGGCATGGGCACCAGCCGGTTCAACACCAACCAGCGCCCCCAGGGCGTGGCGCTCCCGTACGTGATCCGGCCCGAAGGAACATCGGGAAATTATTTCGAGACAGCCGAGGGAAACGCGGACCGGATCCAATGGATCGCCAATTTTTTCCTGCCCTCCATGCAGTGGCATGGAAAGCATCAGTTCAAGTGGGGAATGGATGCGAATCACATTCACTATGAGCAGTCCTTTGACCGGCGGCCCATTTCCATTCTGCGCGAGGATGGTACGCTCTCTCGGAAAGCAAGCTTTATTGGAAGCCCGCGCTTCGACCGGAGCAACTTTGAAACCAGCGGCTTTATTCAAGACCGCTGGAACCTGTCCGATCGACTGCTGGGAGAGGCCGGCCTTCGGTTCGACTGGGACGAAATTGTGCGCGGCGTGTTGGTGTCTCCGCGCACTGCTGCCACCTTCCTTCTGTCCCGTAGTGGCGGCACAAAACTAACGGCGGGCCTGGGCGTTTTTTATGACGCGACGAATTTGGATCTAATCACGCGACCGCTGGCCGGACAGCGTGTGGACACTTTCTATTCAGCCGATGGGCGCGCCCCTGCCGGCCCGCCCTTGGAAACTTCGTTTCAAGTCGACGAAAAGAATCTGAAAGAGCCGCGGTCTCTCAACTGGAGCGGCGGGCTGGAGCAGAAATTGCCGGCGGCGCTCCTACTGCATGTTGAGTTTCTGCAAAAGCGAGGCACGCACGGATTTGTTTATATCGATCAACGCTCCTCCGATGACGTCCAGGGGGCCGGCCGTCTGTTGACTAATGCTCGGAAGGATCATTACGACTCTCTCGAAATGACCGTACGCCGCCCATTTAAGCGAAATTATCTGTTTCTTGCTTCCTACACGCTTTCACGGGCACGCTCCAATGCGGTGCTCGACTTCAATATTAATGATCCGGTCTTCGGGCCGCAATCAGGCGGGCGTCTTGCGTGGGATGCTCCCCACCGCCTCCTCTCCTGGTGCTGGTTGCCCCTTGGGGGAGGGTTCAATCTCGCTTATGTGCTGGACTGGCGCTCCGGCTACCCGTTCAGCACAGTCAATCAGGAGCAGAGATTAGTCGGGCCGCCGAACTCGCGCCGCTTCCCCGATTATTTCTCCCTCAATGTCCATGTAGAGCGTCGCTTTAAACTTTTTGGCGTGCAGTGGGCGCTGCGGGCGGGCTTTAATGATATAACCAACCGCCAGAATCCGACGGCGGTTAACAATAATATTGACTCACCAAAATTCCTGACATTCAGTGGACTGCAACATCGGGCTTTCACCGGGCGGATTCGATTTTTGGGAAAGAAATAAGTATCTTCTAGATTGCGGATTGCGAATTGCGGAATGCGGATTGCGGAATGCGGGATTAGCGTCATTGGTCACCAGTCATCAGTCATCGGCTTGGGAATGGTTGATAAAGCCGGCTCCGAAAACTAGCACGAGCACGTCAACGTCCACGATTGCGCTGAGGCCTTATTAACTAAGCGCGCATAGACGTGCTCGTGGACGTGCTCGTGGACGTGCTCGTGGCCGTAGTCGCTTTTCTCTGTGAAACCTCTGTGATCTTTGTGACTCTGTGGTGAAGATGTCGACGGGAAATCACCACAGAGTCACGGAGAACATAGAGGATTCACAGAGATTTAATCTTGAGCAAACACGCCCGTCAGGGAGGGTTACTTTCGTTATGGATCATCCCACGGCGGTCGAAGGCCCGCCAACGAAAACTCGGCTCACCCAGAACCAAATCCGCGGTTTCTGGGCGGCTTGGGGCGGATGGACGCTCGATGGAATGGATTCCTTTATATACGCTCTGGTCATGGTGCCGGCCCTGCAAGAACTGCTGCCGCGATCCGGAATTGCAGCCACACCCTCGAACGTCGGATTTTATGGGGGCCTGCTCTTTGCTCTTTTTCTGATCGGATGGGGGCTGTCTCTCGTGTGGGGGCCAATTGCCGACAAATTTGGCCGCGTTCGAACTCTGATGTTGACGATTCTCTGCTATTCGCTCTTCACTTTTTTGGGCGCCTTGGCAACTCACGTTTGGCATCTGGCGTTGTTCCGATTGCTGGCCGGCGTTGGTATCGGCGGAGAATGGTCAATGGGCGGCACTTTTGTGGCCGAAGAGTGGCCTGAACAACGCCGCAAGATGGGAGCCGGATACATGCACACCGGTTATTATTTCGGCCTCTTTCTCGCCGCAGTTGCCAACTATACGGTAGGCGCTCATTACGGTTGGCGCGCCATGTTTGTCGTTGGAGGAGCTCCGGCTCTGCTGGTCACGTTTATTCGCTATGGAGTTATCGAGCCGGAACGCTGGAAGAATAAAGTAGGACAATTCGCGCAGAGCTGGACGATGCGTCGCTCCTTCGGCATGCTTTTTTCGCGCGAGTATCGAACGCGCACCATCCTGAATGCGACCTATCTGCTGGTATCGATCACAGGGCTCTGGGCGGGGTCCGTATACGTGCCGGCCTCGGTGACTTATCTGGCGGCGCGTGAAGGATTCAGTAATGCTCAATGCGTCCGGCTTGCTTCGTATGCAACCATGCTACTTTCAGTCGGGACCATCCTGGGTTGTCTGGCGCTGCCATGGCTGGCGGAGAAACTGGGACGCAGATTGACGCTGGCGATTTTTTTTGCCCTGATGTTTCTTTTCATCCTTGTCGGCTTCGGATATGTTTTTTATCTTCGGGAGAATGCGCTGCTCTGGTTTATGGTGTGCCTCTTCTTCCTGGGGATCGGCGGCGCCAACTTTGCAATGTATACTCTCTGGCTGCCGGAACAGTATCCGACGGAATGTCGCGCCAGCGCTTTCGCGTTCGCAACATCGGTGGGGCGATTCGCCGGCGCGGGAATCACATTTCTGGTGGGCGCGGGGGTTTCCCATTTCCACACGATTGGAATCCCAGTGTCGCTGACGTCCATCGCGTTTGTTATCGGTTTGCTGCTTGTTCCTTTTGGTGAAGAAACGCGGGGGAAGCCGCTGCCAGCGTGAAGTGATAGAAATCTCTGTGAAGAAATTCACCGCGAAGGCGCGAAGAGCGCGAAGAGTTTTGATTGTTTAGTATCTACGAGTTTTGGTCGAAGCACACATGTGTCAATTGTTTAGCCCGGCTTGAGGGGCGAGGCACGCCTATTAGCTTCGCGGCCTTCGCGCCTTCGCGGTGAATTTTTTGTCACGTTCTGGCGCCGTGGGCTAACATTCTGGGCGCCGCTGCCGCGGCTTTCCCACAGCTTCCACAATGCCCGACACACTGAAGGTTGCGATAAGTCAAGGCAAACACGTGACGGCGCTTTTCTACGGCGCCAGTAAAAGTCCACGTATCGGCATCACGCTTCTGCTGGGACATGGCGCCGGTGGAAATCAAAACAGCGGCTTTATGGTCCAGTTTGCCGGAGGCCTGGCAGCGCGTGGACTCGATGTAGTCACTTTTAATTTTTTGTACAGCGAGGAACGTAGAAAAGTACCCGATCGCACCGAGGCGCTCGAGGAATGTTACCGGGCCGCCATTAAAACCATTCGCCAGACTCCTCAGCTCAAGCGAAATCGGTGGGCCATCGGCGGCAAATCACTCGGCGGAAGAATTGCATCGCAAGTCGCCGCCGCGGGCGATGAGTTCGTTGCTGGCTTGAGCGCGCTGGTATTTCTTGGATACCCGCTCCATCCGCCAGGCAAACCCGATCAGTTGCGTTCCAGACATCTCGAGAAGATCAAAGCTCCCATGCTTTTCGTGCAGGGATCTCGCGACTCCTTCGGCACGCCGGACGAGCTCCGGCTGATCATAGAGGGGCTGGGAACAAGCGCGAAAATGTATGTTGTCGAGGGAGGCGACCATTCGTTGAATGTTTCAAAGAAATCACCGCTCTCTCAGGAACAAGTATT
>DASYPF010000017.1:0-6846 GCA_036006905.1 Acidobacteriota bacterium | reverse complement strand
TGGCTTTTGGCCAGAAAACCACAGGGACCATCAGTGGAACAGCGAGAGATGCAAGCGGCGCTGTAATTCCCGGAGCGGACATAACGGTGACCAACCAGGCCACCAATGTATCTCACAGCTCGCTTACCAATGATGCGGGCTTCTATTCGATCCCCAACCTGCAGATCGGTGTTTACACCGTATCTGCGGCGCTGACGGGTTTTAAGAAGGCTCAGATCAAAGATATCAAGATCGACGTAGCACAGGATAAGATAGTAGACGTCGTTCTCGAAGTGGGCACGATCTCAGATATTGTTCAAGTCAACTCTACGTCGCCTTTGGTAGAGCTCCGCACCGGCGAGGTTTCTAACCTGGTGCAGGAAAAACAGATGACCGAGCTGCCGCTCAATGGCCGTAGCTTCGTGCAACTGACTCTCCTGGTGCCTGGCGCATCGATTCAGAACGGCGCCAATACACGCAACACTGGCCTGCTGGCCGGCGTGGATATCTCGGTTAACGGCAATGCATCCACGGCAAACCTCTGGCTGGTGGACGGCGCCGACAACGTGGATCGCGGATCGAACAGAACTATTCTGGTGTACCCGTCGGTAGACTCCATTGCTGAGTTCCGCGTATCGCGCAACAGCTTTGGTCCTGAGGCAGGCGCGGGCGCGGGCGCGAACATCAACATTGTGACCAAATCGGGAACCAACATGTTCCACGGCACTGCGTACGACTTTGTCCGCAATGACGCATTCGACGCGGTCAATTATTTCGTCAATTCTGTTCCGCGAAACAAGGATGGAACGCGCGCTTCAGACAAGCCGGTGCTGCGGAGCAACGACTTCGGCTACACGATCGGCGGCCCGATCATTCGCGACAAGGCATTTTTCTTCTGGTCGGAGGAGTGGCGCAAAGAGCGGCGCGGAATCACCAGGTCTCGCCTGGTGCCAACGGAACTGGAGCGAAAAGGCGATTTCAGTGGCCTGTTCCGTAGCGGCAATCAGCCTATTCCGAATGATCCACTTACCGGAAAGCCCTTTCCGGGCAATAAGATTCCTGCTGACAAACTGAGCCCGGCCGGTTTGCAACTGATGCGCCTGTTCCCGCTGCCCAATATTCCGCTGCGATCCAACGACCAGGCGATTAACTTGACTTTCTCTCCCAAGACTCCAATTGAAACGCGCCAAGAACAGATCCGCGGCGACTATCAGCTCACCGAGAAAATGTCGGTCATGGCCCGCTACACCCAGGACAAATGGGAGAATCCGGCGCCCAACTACGGCGGTGAAGGCGGCTTGTGGGGAGATGACGGGCTGGCGGTGGTCGACTCGAACTGGTCGCAGCCGAGCAAGAGTTTTGTGGTGCAGTTGACCAACAACTTCGGCACCTCCGTCGTGAACCAGTTCTCGTACTCCTACTCGAACAACCGCATCTTCATCACTCATGGAATCGGGCAGGATATCGATCGGGACATCGCCAAGGCGATTCCTCAAGTGTTTCCCAATATCCGTGAGGACGAAGCGCACGCCACTTTCTGGGGTGCTCCTGGCGTCGGCGGCAACCTGTGGAATGCGGCGCCGTGGACTAACGGCGAGAATCTGAATGTCTGGAAGGATGATTTTTCCAAGGTCCTGGGGAACCACAGCTTCAAGATGGGTTACCAGATGACCCGCAATTGGAAGGATGAGGATTGCTGCGGAGCCTTTGACGCCAATCCCAAATTCTGGGGCACCAATGCCGTCAACTGGGGAGATGTCCTTTCTACAGGCAACGGATTGGCTGATGCCCTTTACAAGGGAACTTTGTGGGGAGCTACCGAGCGAAAAAACCAGCCGCGGGCCAAGACGCGCTGGAGAGATTACGAGTCCTACTTTGGCGACACTTGGCGCGTGAGACCTCGGTTCACGCTGAATTACGGCGTCCGCTGGTCCATTTTGAAACAGCCTTACGATTTCGATAATGCGGTAGGGAATTTCGTGGCCTCGGTATTTGACCCCAAGCTGGGCAAGAAGTTCGACAACGGGATGATCTATCCGGATAACTTGAAGGGAATCACCGGCATCAGTAACCGGTCGCTCTCCAAGGAACACTACCGCGATATCGGCCCGCGCGTCGGCTTTGCTTGGGATCCGACGGGCAGCGGCAAGAACTCGATTCGTGGCGGGGCAGGCGTGTATTTCAACCGCGACTCCATCGCCGGCGGCTGGCAGGATCTGAACACCAATCCGCCTTTTAGCCAGCTCAACTTCTTTGGAGATGGCAGACCTCTGGACTCTCTGCCCGCGACGATCCCTGCGGTTTCTTTAGGTCTGCCCGCCTGGTCAAAGGACCTCAATTCGCCCACTCCCAGCGTCTATCAGTGGAACATGACTTACGAGCGCGAGCTGTTCAAAGACACCAAGATTGAGTTTTCCTACGTCGGCAACAAGGGAACGCACCTTCCCCAGAACGCGCTCTTGACGCAAGTGCCGCTAACGTTGCGTCTGCAGGCTCAGATCGATCGATTCAACGGTGTAGGCGCGGACGATCTGGCTGCGAGATATAGCCCGTTTGGATCAACCTTCGGCAACAACACTATCCACGCCTGGGCTCGTGGAGCTGACAGCCTTTACAACGCTTTTCAGTTGTATCTGGTGAAGCGCTTTACCAATAACCTCACCTACAACGTCGCCTATACGTTCTCAAAGATTTTGGGCACGTCACAGTTAGGTTATCTTGGCGACACGGTGATCTCCGACATGGCGAACATACGGTACGATCGCGGGATGCCTCAATTTGACCGCACGCATATTTTTGTGGCCAACGCGATTTACAATCTGCCGAAGTTTGAGAATCTGAATCCGGTGGCGCGAGCAATAGTGGGAGGGTGGGAGACCACCGGGATTTACTCCTACAACACCGGGATTCCGCTGAAAGTCTTTAGCGGCTTTGATGTAAGCGGAACTCGGAATGCACGGGCTGATATTGTCGGAGATCCGGGCGGACCGCATACCGTAGACAAGTGGTTCAACACTGCTGCCTTCAGAATTCCGACCACTATTGGCGCGTTGGGGAACTCGGGCTTTGGCGTCTCAGGAGAAAGGATGCCCCCCATTAACAACTTCGATTGGTCAATCTACAAGAATTTTGCCATCCCGTGGTGGAAGAGCGCATATACGGACGAGCGTGCGAAGATTCAGTTCCGCGCCGAATTCTTTAACACGTTCAACCACCCGCAGTTTCTCCCCTCCGATAATACTACTTGTATTTGTCCGCGCAATGTCGTTACCGATCAGTCCAAGCCTGATCGCGATGTGGACACGGCAACGGGAAAGGTGAACATACCCATTTCCAAGTACAGTCCAACCTTTGGCACACTCAATCGCGCGCGCGACCCGCGTGAGATTCAGTTCGCGCTCAAGTTGATCTGGTAACGTTCGCTTCGCTCGCGTGTAACAAAAAAGGGCGCCGGAAGGCGCCCTTTTTTTTGAGCCCGCCGGAGGCGGGCGCTGGAGTTTGGACATTTGTAGAGACGCGATAATGGTTTTTCAATAATTAGATTGGAGTTGTACCCGCTCAGGATTGTTCCGTAAAGAAAGACTGAACCACGGGAACACTGGGGACACGGGGACCAGAAGCGACCGCTCCATAACCCTATGATGTTGCGGAAAGAAGAACCTTATCTCCCCGTGTCCCCAGTGTTCCCCGTGGTTTAATTTTTTTGAGACGACGCGAAGCGCCGCCCAAGGATTGATTCCAACATAATTATTGAAAAACCATTATCGCGTCTTAGTTCGGGGGCGACATGTCGCGCCCGGCTCAGACGCGGCATGCCGCGTCTCTACGATGCTATGTCGGCGCGCCGGAGGCGGGCGGCCAGCATGTAGCCCCCGGCGCAGCGAAGCGGAGCCGGGGGTACCGGTGGTTTCGCGGAGAGAGCCCGCAAGGCGGGCGACAGTGTCTAGCGTGACAGGTATCCCGGCTTGAAATCGATGTGATGTGCCCGAAGAAGCGTCCTAAGTTCATCTTCAAAGGTCACTCGTTTATGCCGGATCTGCTGATTGGCAATATAGCGCCTCACCTTGGATTGATTTTTGGCGAAAGAATTTTCGGCTGCCGCCCGCCTTGCGGGCTCCCTCTACAAAACTCACAGCTAACCCCCGGCTCCGCTTCGCTGCGCCGGGGGCTACATGCTGGCCGCCCGCTTCGCGGGCTAGAAAAAGGGCGCCGAAAGGCGCCCTTTTTTGTTGGGCAAGGGAGTCTTTTATCTGCATAAACTTCGTGGACTTGTGCCTCCGGTACTGAAGAAACCTGGAAGCATGTCTCGTCGATTCGGGTAACATTGCCAGTCATGGGGCGATTTCTCTCCGCAGCAAGCTTAGTCCTTTCTGCCTTCGTGGCGATTCTTGCTCAGACTCGTCCCGCCAATGCTCCCGACGTCATCTTGATCACCATTGACACGCTGCGCGCTGACCGGCTTGGCTGCTACGGCTACCGCAACATTGAGACACCCAACATTGATAGCGTCGCGCGCGATGGCATCCGTTTTGCTAATGCAGTCGCGCAATGCCCGATCACGCTTCCTTCCCACTGCTCCATTCTCACAGGGACAAATCCCATCTACCATGGCGTGCGCGACAACAGCGGTTACCGGCTTCCTTCCGATCGCCTGACGTTAGCTGAAACGCTAAAGCAGTATGGTTACCGCACGGGCGCCTTTGTGGGAGCTTACGTTTTGGACTCCAAAACCGGCTTGAATCAGGGATTTGACACTTACGTGGACGGCTTCCAGACGTCCAATCGGGGAGAGACCGATCTTTCAATTGCCCAACATCGCGCGGGTAAGGTGATGGCTTCGGCACTGGCGTGGCTGAAGAAAGCGAAGGCGGGAGAAAAATCCTTTGCCTGGATTCATCTTTTCGATCCTCACGCTCCCTACGATCCGCCGCCGCCGTTCTCAAAGAGATATTCGAGCGATCCGTATAACGGCGAAATCGCCTACGTCGATTCCGTTATCGGCGAGCTGATCGCTTACTTGAAAGCGCGAAGCCTTTACTCGAGCACACTGCTGACCATCATCAGCGACCACGGCGAAGGCTTGGGAGAGCACGGCGAAGCAACGCACGGGTTGTTTCTCTACGATTCCACGCTGCGAATTCCCTGGATAATCAAGCCGCCTGTCTTAGAAGGTGAGAAAGTATCCGCGCCGCGATCGTCAGAAGGTGTGAAAAAATCCGAGCCGCGACCGTTAGGGAGCGGACCCTCCGACGAGAGTCCGGAGAGTCCGCTTGCTTACGCGCGCGGCTCGGAATCTTCGCACATGTTGCCGGCACGGGCGAAATACGCGGGCCGCATCATCGCCGAGCAGGTGCAAAGCATTGACCTGATGCCGACAGTCCTGCAATTTTTGGGAAAATCCAAACCAGACTCTGTTCAAGGCATAGGATTGTTATCGATGCTCGAAGGGAAAAAAACGTCGGATCTCCACCCTGCCCTAGGCGAGACGCTGCTGCCGCGCGATCAGTACGGATGGAGCCCGCTGCTGAGCATCCGCACCCAGGATCACAAATTTATTCAGGCGCCGAAACCTGAGCTTTATGATTTGAGACGAGATCCGCAGGAAAAACTTAATCTCTTCTCATCCAATCGGGCACTGGCGGACCAGCTTCGGCAACAACGCGAGAGTTTGGCTTCAAGATATTCGGGAAAGAACGCCACGCAGGCGCGCATGCGCTTTCAAGACCCGGTGGCATTTCAGAGGCTTCTCGGTTTGGGGTACGTCGCTATCAGCGGAGATTCCATTCGCGACGCGGAGGCTGAATCGCTGCCCGACCCGAAAGATAAGGTGGCAACATTTGACCTTCTTTGGGCTGCTGCTGCTGACAACGAGAAGGACCGGTATGTCCAGGCCATAGGAAAACTGAAACAGGTTTTGGCCAGCGACCCTAAGACCTATATTGCCAGGACTCTGCTTGGAGTCACTTATTTCAAGATGGGAAGTTTCCCTCTGGCGGCCGAGGAATTGAAGGCGGCGCTTTCCCTCAGGCCCAATGATTTAACGGCAATGTTCCATTTGGGAATGGCGCTGGCGCGCATGGGAGAAAATCGAGCAGCGGAAAATATATTTCAGAAGGTGCTGGAGCTGGACCCCGAAAACGATGGGGCGTTAAACAACTTGGGAATTGTTTATCTTAATGAGAAGCGTTTTAACGAAGCGATGGAAATCTTTCACCGGCGAGTACAGTCCAGCCCGCGAGACAGTTTCGCCTGGACAAATCTGGGTCTGGCTTACATGAACCAGAATCGAAACACGGAGGCAATTCGGGCGCTTCGCCGCGCGCTCGAGATCGATCGCCACGTTCCGCAAATTTACAATAATCTTGGCTTGGCGCTGATGAATTCAGGTCAGAGGCCTGAGGCGATCCAGCAGTACCGAAGGGCAATCTCTTTGGATCCTGATTATACGCAGGCTCATTACAATTTGGCGCTGGCTCTCAAACAGCAGGGACTGGATGCCGAAGCGAAGAGGGAGATGGAGATGGCGAAGCGGCTGTTCGAGCGCCAGACGAACAAGCAGTAGGCGGATCTGTCAACACCCCTACGCCGCCAAAATCCATGACTCACGTGCACGGCATGTCCGCCAAGCGGACCCAGCGCTGCTAAGCCGCACCGGGCCCGCCGTAGGCGGGCACTGGAGTTTCTACATTTTCCCAGTCCTCGAAAGCGGACCAGCCCGGCCGCTTTTTGGCTGGGTTTTAAAAAATCATTGCCTACTCTTTTCCCCGAGCGATCTTGTGCTGGGTGATTTTCTTGCTCAGTGTGTTGCGGTGAATGCCCATGGATGCGGAGGTCTTGAGAAGACTGCCGCCGCTTTTTTTCAATGAT
>DASYPF010000016.1:0-4950 GCA_036006905.1 Acidobacteriota bacterium | reverse complement strand
GACTGAAAGGGAAGACCGAGTTGGTGATTCCCTGGGGCGCGGGCGAACCCTTGTTGAGTTCCGATCTATACGAAATGATTCGGTACGCGAAGACCAATGGGATGCATTCGGTGGTTTCCACCAATG
The DNA here is from genome assembly GCA_036006905.1 of Acidobacteriota bacterium. Taxonomy (GTDB): domain Bacteria; phylum Acidobacteriota; class UBA6911; order JACQSX01; family JACQSX01; genus DASXTB01. The sequence continues at coordinate 4,824 of DASYPF010000016.1, read as the reverse complement.
CCACATTGTTGAATGAGGAACGCTCTAACCAGATCATCGATTCCGGACTGGATATTCTAATCATCGCCTTTGATGGAACTACCCCGGAGGTGTACGAAAAATACCGGAAAGGCGCCAATTTCTACAAAGTCCGAAGCAACATCTTTAAGTTTCTTGAGATCAAACAGCGCCGTAATGCAAACGTCTTCACCATCATGCAGTTGGTCCGGATGAGAGAGAACTGTCACCAGGTCAAGGATTTTGAAAGGATGTGGAGCATCCCGGGCGTCGACGAAATCAGGATTAAGGAAGAGGAAATTGGCTTTGCCGAGATGGCGGTCCCAGGCCAAGAGAATAAGCCCCGGGTTCGTCGAAACCCATGCCATCTGCTGTGGCAAGGCCCCCCCGCTGTCACAGTCGATGGAAATATGTTTCCCTGCTGTCACACCTGGCAGACAAAGCCGTTGGGGAATATTAATCAGCAAAGTGTCAAACAGATCTGGAACAGCCCGGCCATGCAAGGCTGGCGCCAAGCACACGTGAAGCGGGACTTGCGCGAATATCCCGATTGCCAACGCTGCCTGGCTCCCAACCCGCGGCTGGCGGTAATCATCGGGAGCTTTTTATTTAACAGCGCGGTGGTGAAGAAGTGGGTGCCGCGTTTCGAAAAGTGGTCGTTGTTTCATAGACTTCCAATATTTGAGGACAAGCGAATTAATACCTTGCGGGAGAGCTCATGAAGATCCTTCTGGTTCGAGCCAAGCCCACTTTTATGGATATGATTCTGGGCATTCCCATCGGTCTGGCTTACTGCGGCGCGGTGGCCGAAAAGGCCGGACATGAGGTGGATATCCTGGATCTGGCGCTGGAAAAAGATACCGAGTCGGCCCACGCGGTATTGCGCGAACGCGTGCGGAGAAAAAAGTACGACCTGGCAGGCCTGACTTGCATGACAGTCGAATACGAAGGCGCAAAGCAGACAGCTCAACTGATCAAGCAGTGCGATCCCTCTTTGAAAATTATTTTCGGCGGGCAGCACTCCACCATCGAATCCGAGGAAGTAATCAATAACGGCTTCTGCGACTTTGTGGTCGTCGGCGAAGGCGAAGACACGTTTCTCGAGTTGGTCAATACGTTGCAGTCGGGCGGCGACCTGTGGGATGTTCCTGGAATCCTCTTTCACCGAAATGGCGCACCGGTGCGCACCTTGCCGCGATCCGATAGCGTCGACATCGAAGCGCTCCCCTGGCCCGCGTACCATCTACTCGAAGTGGAGCGCTACTTTCATATGGAGTCGGCTCGCTACACGCCCAGGCACGAGCGTGCCATCCAGATTTTCACTAGTCGGGGCTGCCCCTGGCGCTGCACTTATTGCCATGACTTGTTCGGCAAGACGTTCCGCGGCCGTTCTGCCGAGAACGTTTTTGAGGAAATGCACATGCTCTACAAGCAGTATGGCGTGCGCGAGTTCATGATTGAAGACGACATCTTTAATCTGGATGTGCCGCGTGCTAAGCAGATCTGCGATCTGATCATCAACAGCGAGATGAACCGGCGGATCTACATGCAGTTTGGCAACGGGCTGCGCCTGGAATGCTTTGACGAAGAGCTGGTAAGAAAGCTGGCAGAAGCCGGTACTCACCATATCGCTGTGGCCATCGAGTCGGCCAGCCCTCGCATTCAGAAGCTGATAAAGAAGAATCTGCATTTGAAGAGAGCCAAAGACGTACTGAGCTGGACCCGCAAATACGGCATCAGCACTTTGGGCTTTTTCATGATTGGGTTTCCGACGGAGACGGTCGATGAGATTAAACAGACGATCCGGTTTGCGCGTGACACTGATCTGGACGAGGCGCTGTTCAGCATCGTAATTCCTTACGCCGGAACGGAAATCAATAAGATGGTCTACGAGCAGGGGCTATACGATCCGGACGAAGTAGCGAGACACGGCACAAAAGTTGTCACTATCAAGAGCGAGCACTTTGATTTCTATACGCTAAAGAAGCTGCAGCAGCGGGCTTATCTCTCGTTCTTTCTGTCGAAGGGCCGTTTCTTTCGCATGCTGCCCAAGCTGCTGAGTATTTCATCGTCAAGGAAGTATTTGAAGGCAATTGAACGAAATTTCCTGTCCTATGGCGGGGACAGCACGTCGCGGGTGAATTGAGGAAATTGCGGATTGCGGATTTCGGATTTCAGAAGCCGTCCGTGGTCCGTTGTCAGTTGTCCGTGGCCCACTGTCGGAAGACACGCGTGAAAACGGTGGATGTTATGAGGAGTTTGGACACACGCTGACGACTAAAGATATCTTAGCAACAACCACCGCGGACAACGGACCACGGACAACGGACCAAACTCAAATCCGCAATCCGCAATCCGAAATCCGCAATTGATTGGTATTGATTTCAGGGCCAGACTAAGCATGCACAGAGTTCCCGATTTTCCAGATCAGGTCTACGTAGAACTGACCAATGCATGCAACGCGCGCTGTACCACGTGCGCGACTCCGCAAATGCAGCGGCCGCGGCGAGTCATGTCCTTCGAGCTGTTCAAGAAAATCATCGACCAGTGCGCTGAGCATAAGGCAAAAAAGATTCTGCCGTTTCTCCACGGCGAGAGCTTCCTGGTGCCTGAAGTCCTGGATTATTTCGCTTATATTCGCGAAAAAGCTCCTGCATCACATCTCAATGTGACGACTAACGGCTCCCGGTTGACCGCCGATATTGCAGAGCGCATCTTGAAACAAAACCTGCTCGACTCGATGATCGTCAGCATCGATGGCGGAAACAAAAAGACCTTTGAACAAATCCGTATTGGACTGAGCTACGATGAGATTCGGGAAAATGTACGATCCTTTATTCGCAGGCGAAACGAATTGGGAAAGAAAAAACCCGAAGTGAGCATCGCCATGGTAACTACTCCCGAGAACAAATCTTCCCGCGGCGAGTTGAAGAGAGCGTGGAGAGAAGCCGATCAAGTCCGTTTCTCGGTGTGGTTTAATTGGGCAGGCCAGATCCCAAAAAAAACTGAATACGGGCACAAGCAGAATTTTTGCGAGAGGTTATTTCATTACATGACTATTCTCGCTGACGGCAAGATTGCGCTGTGCTGCTTTGATTCCGAGGGTGAGCACGTAATAGGAGACGCTAATGTGACGCCGCTTATCGATATCTGGCGCAGTCCGGAATTGACGCGAATACGGCGCTTGATGTTCGAGCGGCAATTTGATCAGCTGCCGCTTTGTGCTCGCTGTGATTTCATCAACCAGCCAACTTGGGCGCAGAAGGCGATCCGTTATCATCCTTTTATGCAACAGAATTTTCCACAAGCGACCTATCATCTGGAGAATATTTACAAGCGATGGCTGATGCGTTAAGGCAGATCGATTCGCCAGAAAAAAATGTCGTGCTGGTTTATCCCACCACAGGCATGGACCTGTTCGGTATTAATGTGGGCTTGCCCCTGTCGGTTCTTTACCTGGGCACCGTTCTGGAAAAAGAAGGCTACCCGGTGCGCATCGTAGATCAGCGGCTGACCACCAAGTTCGAGCACGTGCTGCAGGAGGCTGTAGACGAGAACACCTTGATGGTCGGCATTTCCACCATGACCGGGACCCAGATTCGAGGAGGCCTGCTGGCTGCGCACATCGTGCGGGATATAAGCGCGGCAATCCCTGTCGTGTGGGGGGGAGTGCATCCTTCCCTTTGCCCGGAATCGACGCTGCGCGATCCGCGCTGCGACATTGTCGTCAAGGGAGAGGGCGAGGCCACGATTGTCGACTTGGCCCGTTGCCTGGATCATGGCGGAGATTTGGAATGTGTTTCGGGAATTGGCTACAAGAGGGACGGCAAGCTCCGTTTTACCGCGCCGAGACCAATGATCAAGCCGCTTGATAGCATCCCTTCGCCCAATTATGACCTGGTGGACATGACTCCTTATTTCACCAGCGCGCCATCGACCGGCCAGCGGCAGTTGCAGATTGTCACCAGCCGCGGTTGTCCCTACAATTGCGAGTTCTGCTACAACCTGGAATTCAACGAAAGAAAATATCGCTATCAGAGCGCTGAGCGCGTCGTTCAGGAAATCGAGTATCTGGTCAATCGATTCAGCGTCGGGGCTATATTTATCGAGGATGATTATTTCTTTGGCAGCAAGAAGCGTGTCGAGCGAATCTGCGACCTGCTGATCGAGCATGACATCCAGGTCCTGATTCAGGCGCCGTGTCGCGTCGACTTTCTGGACCGGGCGGATGAAACGCTGATGATGAAGATGAAAGCAGCAGGTTTTCGTGAACTATGGGTGGGCATCGAAACCGGCTCCCCCAGGCGCATGCAGGAAATCATGAAGCAGAACACGCTCGAGCAGGTCCTTTCCGCCAACCGCAAGCTGGGCAATGCAGAACTATACGTCAAGTATGGTTTCATGGCGGGCTTTCCCGGCGAAGATCGCCAAGAGACTCTTGAAACGGTCGATTTTATTTTCAAGCTTCTCGGTGAGAATCAGCATGCCGGCGTCGCTCCCATTGCGATATTTACGCCCTATCCGGGTACGGATCTTTACTACAAGTGTGTCAACGACTTCAACTTTACGCCGCCGGAAACGCTGGAGGAGTGGAGTAATTTTCACTTCGGAATGAATAACAACACTTTCCTGGATGAAGAACAGAGGAGTTTCCTTACCAAGTTAAATGTCATGTCGAAGTTCTTCGAGCGAAAAGCGTTCGAGCGTTATTGCAACAACCATTTAAATGGCGTGATGATGGCGCTCTACGACCTCTACTTCAAGATCTTAAAGCTTCGGTTACGCACTCGATTTTTTGATTTTATGCCGGAGATCCCTCTAATTCAG
>DASYPF010000015.1:0-3892 GCA_036006905.1 Acidobacteriota bacterium | reverse complement strand
TAGTACCGCTTCACGTCTCGAATCACAACGATGTGAACCCAGCTTAACCGGCCACCATCTCCAGGATCGAATACGGGCTCCTAGTTTCGATCATTCTTCTCAATCTGAGGCCACATTTTGCGGCCAAGTCCGCATACTCCTCTTGGGTGCGCTCTTTGCCGCCGGGAAGCGCCATCATAGCAATGTCGAGCTCCTTGGAAAGGTGCGGCCCAGGCGTTTGCGGAACGACGGTCTCAATGATCAACACACAGGCGTGCTGCGGCATGCAACGCCGGATGGCAGACAGGATCTTGATGGATTCCGCGTCGGCCCAGTCGTGGATGATATTCATCAGCAGGTAGGCATCCGCCTGGGGCATCGGGTCCGCGAAGAAATTTCCACCAACCACCGAGAGCTTCTCACCTGGGGCGGGAGAGACTTCAGCGACTACGTGCGGCTGATCGAACAGAATCCCCTGTATCTTAGGAGAGCCTTTGAGAATGGCGCGGAGCAAGTGGCCGCGTCCGCCGGCGATGTCCGCGATGGTTGCAAATTGCGAGAAATCGTAAGCTGGCAGGAGGGCGGCGATATCGCGGTGCGATTTCGATGTCATCGCCGCGTCGAAGATGCGGCTCTCTTCCGGGTTCTTGGCTAGGTAGGCGAAAACGCCGCCGGCGTGTCTCTTGGCGAAGGCGGATTCGCCGGTGCGCAACGAGTGATCAAGATCTTCGAAGGCGCTCCAAAAGACCGGCAAGCCGAGCATGCGGACGTAATCGCGGAGAGAACCGGGTTCATCGGACCTAAGGAAGCGTGATGCCTCGGTGTGATGCCAGGCTCCATCCTTCCATTCGAACACCCCGACTGAGGCCAATAAGCGGAGCACGCGGTAAAGCGGCCCCGCGCTGGTTCCAGTGGCTTTCGCAAGAGATTCGGTAGATTGTGGTTGATCGCCCAGATGATCGGCCACCCCTAATTCGGCCACCACGTGCAAGCAGCGCGATGTCCAGTATGCGGTCGTGAGTTGCATGAGTTGAATATTGGCGGTGCTCGGTTGCATACCGGCCTTTGGTGGTGCGACGCTGCCGTTCATTGGAGTCTCCTGCGGGAATGATTATAGAATAATATATGGCTAGCTTCGTCTGCTTCACTGATGATTTGCTAAAGCTCGGTGACAGGTCGCAATCCAAGCTCTCAAGCGTGCGCACATCGGTACTGCGAAACGCCCTTTGACACGTGTTGCGGGAGGATAGTCGGAAACTCTTCCATAACAAGATTGAGGATGAGTAGCCCGTCATCCGCCCGACGCACTTCATGGCGCTGGAACATCCTCGGTCCGAAAGACGCGAGCCTCAATGCAGCGGAATTGGGAATTACGCGCCGCGGATATCAAAGCGCTTGATCAAGCCGTTTTCGATTCGAAACACGTGACCGACCATCTTATCCGCTAGAAGATTCCCGTTGAGGTCGCGCACGACCTGATGGATTTCCACAACCACTTCCCCTTCGGGACCTTGAGCGAATGCGACCGGCTCGACGTGCGGATCGATCATCGTCCACTGACGTGTCCAGTAGCTGCGCACTTCGTCACGTCCGTGGACATGACCGCCTTCCATGCCATTTGCCCAAATGACATCTTCGTGCATGGCTGCGAGCACGGTCTCCATATCGCGAGCGTTGAAGCGGTCGTAAACACGTTTAAGGAGGTCCACTTCGTCCAACATTCAAATCTCTCTTCGTCATTGCCCACGCTGGCGCAAATCCCATTTTACTGCACCTTCCTCTTTTAGGATCTCCGATCTGTTTCGCTCGTCTTGGAGCCGCAACGTTTACCTGGGGCTACTGAGCGGATCGTCGGCAAAGCGGACATTGAAGGCTCGTTTAGTCTGGTGGCCCAATTCCGATTTTGTCGTTCACGGCATCTTGAATCCGCTGTTTGCAACCGAGATATCGTTCCGTTGTCTGAATCGGAACATGGCCGAGCAGAAATTGGATTTGCTCCAGGTCGCCTCCGGCGGCGTAGCAAAGCCGCGCACAGGTTCTGCGGAGATCGTGCGGCGATAACTTGTCGATTCCAGCCTTCGTGGCGTACTCCCGAACCACGTGCCAGACCGCCTTTTCTGTTAGCCTCTCTCCCCAGGTTTTCCCCATCTTGTGCACCCGACGAAACAACTTGTCCGAAGTAATGTTCGCTGCCTGGATCCACTGGTCGACGACATCCTTCACCCATCCCGGCATCGGGAGCGTGCGGGTGTGGCCTGCCTTTCCCTTCATGTCGACAATGGCCCAGTGTTCTTCCCGCCGCTGAATGTGGCCCAGATTTAGCTCAACTGCCTGGTGTCGCCGTAGGCCACACGCAAGTAAGACGGCCAGAAGTGCTCGATCACGTTTTTCCTTCAAGCGCTCGCCGTCGGCAACCTGCCACAGTCTCTGCGACTGTTCAGCGGTGAGCCAATTTCCTAGCCTCACGCCAATTTTCTTAACACCCTTCACTCGTCTGATGCCGGCAGCCAGGTCAGGGCTTAGGAGGCCACAATCAGCGGCCTCATAGGCCAAGCGGCGGACGGCTCCTAAGCGAAGATTGATTGTACCCGGAGCGAGATTTCGCGATTCGAGATGTATTCGATACCGGAGCACAACAGTCCTGCTGAACGAGGGCCTCGGCTCCGAGCAGTACCACTCTACGAATTCTTCAATGGCGTGCCGGTAACCGCGCTGCGCGTCTGCAGAGGTCAGGCTGTTCAGAACGGCGGAGTTTGCCTGATCCAAATCGGGTAGGCGAAGAACTGCTTTGGGCTTAAGGCGAGTTCGTTTCGAGGCAGGCTTCCGAGACATCGTTCGCGGTCCTCCTTAACCGCGCTACGATGGTCTGCCTACCTCAGCCACTCTACGGATGCTCGTGACTCGATCAGAATCGTCATAGCTCCGCGAATCGGTCCCTCACGGAGTCGGCGCTACCCTTTGGAGCTCCGGCCAGCTTCGGCAGCTGCGACGCCATTCTAGCTCGCAGAGAGCGCACTAATCGTGACGTAATATCCGTCCGGATCTCGGAGCGAGAACTCCTTCGTTCGAGTGTTCGAATTGAGGTGTGGTTCCTCTTCGAACCGAGTGACTAGAGAGCGTGCCCTTTGAAGCGTCAGGTCGAAATCATCGACACGGAAGAACAACAACAGGCCGTTGCCGGGTGCCCCGTGATCGGGGCTCATCAATGAAGGATGCTCGTGGGCACCCCATTTGTGGAGGCAGAGCAAGACAGTGCCATCTGAATCGAGGATTTGCCCAAAGTAGTCGTGGGAAGGAAGGCTAACCGACTGACCAAACAACGCCTGATACCATTTGAAGCTACGCGGGACATCGCCTACCCCTAAGATGGTCCATGTGCGCTTCATCGATCCCCCTGTGCGCAATCGTTGCCCTGTATATCCCGCGAATTGCCGTACTGTTGCCGCCAGGGGTCCTATCAGGTCCTATCAGGTTGTCGGTTGGTCGCCAACTCTTACTTAATTAATGTGTAATCAAAGGTCTGCCCCTCATTCAAGATCAATTCTCGATCACTTATGTGTCTTTGAATATGATCCATGCGGTACAGTTGCCGACCTGAAGTTCCGATTCCTGAAGGTTTCGCGATCGCATTCATTAGCGTTACTGGCTGGTCGAGCCACAGATAATCATGACGAAACCGGCGGCATTGAACACCGCGTGAATGATGATTCCTACCCAGGTATTCCGCCTCCGCTGCACAATCCATGGGAGCAGAAGGGTGATCGGCAGCAACGTCACCAGGATCCGCCAGCCGAAACTCCAGTGGAACAAACACCATGGAATTCCGTTTCCCAGCCACGCTATCCGGCCCCAGGCCGCCTCCTGACGAGGCAGGACATAGCCACGCCAGCACAGCTCCTCGCCAAGGATATTG
>DASYPF010000014.1:0-9751 GCA_036006905.1 Acidobacteriota bacterium | reverse complement strand
GATGGCTCAGCCGTGCCTCTCCGAAAAGCTAATTTGGACAGGCGTGGCGTTGACGTGCACGTGCTCGTCAACGTGAACGTGGTCGTGATCGGCTTTTTTTTGTTGTGGCCGCCGCGCTAGGTCTCTGTGGTGAGCGCAGTTTGTCAATTTTCATCCCAAGAACAATTTCTTCACAGATTCTGACGTTTGTGTCTGACAGGTGGTGACAGGATTAGGGCGGCGGTTCTAAAATATTATAAATAAACTTTGCGCTTCTAATAAAAAACGCACGCCGGACTTCTGTATAATGGCCTCAGTCTGACTCTTTGCAGCACATGTAAATCGGGTATCCGGGGAAGCGTGCGATGGGGGGAGACAAAGCGGGTGACAGTCACTATGAACCTGAAACCACCAGAGGAACGGCGGCGTGACTACCGATTCAGTTTTCCCTTTCCAGCAAGAGTGCGTGCTGTAGACGCCGGAGGCGAAACGTTCCAGGCCGATGTTGTGATCGACAACATCAGCGCAGGCGGCCTTTACATAAGGCTGTCGCGCAGCGTGCGAACCGGGGAGGAAATCTTTGCCGTAATTCGACTTTCAACCGAGAAAGGTGGGAACGCCCGCGTCCCCCGCCTGGCCATGCTTGGCACGGTGGTGCGGGCCGAGCCGAAAGTCAATGGGGAGTGCGGCGTGGCTGTCACCTCGCGAGCGACGCGGTTTCTTTGAAATGCCGTGGAATGTCCGTGGTCAGTTGTCCGTCGTCCGTTGCGGAACCAATACCGACAGGAAATCCAATCCTCAGAAGATTGGAGTCTAACCATCCTTCGCAAAAGGAGGAACCCAGTGTCGCCGGAAGTGCAATGGCAATTTCACGGTCTCGGCAAGATCTCGCGTCGAGGGTTCCTAAGAAGCGCCGCGGCTTTCGCTATGACCGAGCCGGTATTAACACGTGCGCGGAAAAGCCAGGCGAATCGAAAGATGCGGCCGGTTTTGACCTATATCGGCACTTACAGTTCACGGCAAGGTCCCGAGGGCGCCATCGGTCATGGCGAAGGCATTTACTTGTTTGAGATGAATCCTGCAACCGGCGCTCTGGCGCAACGCGAAGTCTTTCGCAGTGATTCGAACCCGGCCTGGCTGGCTTTCGATCCTTCCCGAACGCACTTGTACTCGGCTAATGAGATCTCAAATTATCAGGGCACTAACTCGGGCTCCGTGACCGCCTACTTGATTGACCGCTTGAGCGGCCATCTTACGTTGCTGAATACTGTCAGTTCAGAAGGAGCGGGCCCTGCCCACCTAAGCGTCCATCCTTCTGGCAAGTACGTGCTCGTGGCCAACTACCAGGGGGGAACCGTGGCGGTACTCCCCATCCGGTCGAATGGCGAGGTCGGTGCCGCCACCGACGTCGCACACAACAGCGGTAAGATAGGCCCGCGGCACGCCACCAGCGCGCCCGCCGGGAGCTTTGCCATCAGCGGGCATGATAAGCCTCACGCGCACATGATCCAGGCCGATCCGGCAGGTAAGTTCGTGCTGGCAAGTGATCTGGGCTTGGATCAGATCTTCGTCTGGAACTTTGATGTCGAAAAGGGCAAGCTTTCTCCCGGCAATCCTGAAATGGTGCCACTACCTCCTGGAGACGGGCCGCGCCACTTCACGTTTCATCCCAATGGCCACTGGTTTTACTCGCTGCGGGAGGAAGGCTCTACCCTGGTGACGTACGACTATGACGCCACAAGAGGAAGGCTGACGGCAAAGCAAACCATTTCAAGCCTGGCAAAGGGCTTCAACGGCACCAATTTTACTTCGGAGGTCATGGTTTCAGCCGACGCAAAATTTGTTTATGCTGCCAACCGGCTGCATGACAGCATCGCCTGGTTTTCCATTGGCCAGACTGGAAAGCTCACGTTTGCCGGAGAGGAATGGACCCGAGGCGACTATCCCCGCAGCTTTAATATCGATCCCACGGGAAACTATCTCTACTCTTGCAATCAGAGAGCCGACGCAATCACGACCTACCGCATCCGCCGAGACACCGGCGCGCTCACCTTCACGGGCCAATACACCCCGGTGGGCACCCCCGCGATTATCATTTTCCTCACTTAGATCTCCGGTTCTTAAGGTGTCAAGAATCGGTAACCGCGAAATGTGTGAGAAATACTGAGCCGCGCGCGTGAGCAAGCGGACCCGCGATCGATCAAATCAAAGACAGCTCGAGCTTTGCAGGTGGGAGTGTCCGCTTGCTTACGTGCGCGGCTCAGTATTTTTTCACACTTTCTCGGAGGAAATCGGGCCAGAATCTCGAGTCACCGGCAAGTACTCAGGCATCCCCCAGTAGAGGTAAACAGCGGGTGACTTTCGGTGGCTAATCTGGGATTTGCTTCGCGACCACGTTCAGGGGTTTTAATCTCTTCTCCGGTAAGCCGACTAACCGGCCAAGTGACAGGCGTTTCGTAAATCCTGCGGCGTTACACAGGATCTATCTGCGGTTGATGGTGCGAAAGGCCGTTATCGCAAGTGCTCAGGCGGCCGGGCTTAACCTCTCTCAATCAAACGAGCTTACGGCGACAGGCCGAGGCGGCGCAGGAGGTCGGCGAAGCGCGGGTCTCCGCGGAGGGAATCAAGTACCGGTTCCACTTTGATCAGCAGAAGGCGGTTCGAACTGTCTTGACGAGCGCGCTCTAGCCAAGCAAACGCTTGGTCGTTTTGGCCCAGGCCCGCATGCACCAGGGCGATATCGAAAGGCGAGACATACCGGCTCGCGGAGAATTCATTCAGTCTCTGAAGGACCTGTTGCGCCTCGCTTCGGTCGCCCGACAGCCCATAAGCCTGGCCGAGTGCAGCTAAAAACGTGATTGAACTCTCTTCGACACTGACTGCACTTTTATAACGCGCAACAGCTTCTCGGTATGCTCCCTTAGCTTGATACACCCTGCCGAGGGTAAACTGTACACCCTTGGAATTCGGGTCCAACTCCAGGGTCTTCTGGAGTTGCTCGATTGCTCGGTCATACTGACGGGCATAGTAGAAACAACTCGCTAACAACATACTGGGAACAAGAGAAAGCGGATCCAGCTCCAGGGAACGCTTGGCCTCGACCAAGGATTCTTGGGTTCGGCCCAACCCATTCAAAACGAAAGCATACCAATGATGAGTCCTGGCGTCGTTCGGATTGAGCTCTATGGCGCGCCTCAATTCTCGCTCAGCGCCGAGCCAATCCCGGTCAGAGACCGCAAGGACGGCACCCAGCGAGGCGTGCGCTTCCGCTACGCTGTCATCGATCTCTAGTGCTTTCAGAGTAGCAGCTTTGGCCTTTGAATCGGCTTCTTTTGGCGGGAGATAATCGACATAGCCAAGGATAAGGTAAGTATCAGCGAGTCCGGTGTACGCCTGGGCATAGCTTGGGTCCTTGTCAATCGAGTGCTGGAAGTACTGAAGGGCCTTCTTCAAGTCTTGCTCGGTGCGCTTGTTCGAGAAGTATCGTCCCTTGAGGTAGAGCTGGTAGGCCTCGGTATTTTCGGTATAGCGCTTGGTCAGGCGGCCTTTTTCTTCGCCGGTTAGCTTCAGCCGGAGCTTCTGCGAAATTTCGCGCGAGAGGTCTTCCTGCAGCGAAAAAATATCGGCTGCTTTGCGGTTGTACTGCTCGCCCCAAAGCTGCGAACTTTTCTCAACTTCCATCAGCTCCACACTCACCGTTAGGTTGTCGCTGCGCTGCAGCAATCGCCCACTCAAGACCGCCCGAACACCGAGTTGCTGGCCTATTCTCTGAGGGTCTGTCTCTTTTCCCTTGAAACGAAACACGGTGCTGCGGGCCATCACACGCAAGTGGGGAAGTTGCGAGAGGCTGTTGATCAGGCTTTCGGTGATCCCGTCGCTTAGATATTCCGTGTTTGGGTCGCCGCTGGCATTGACGAAGGGCAGCACCGCAATCGAATCAATGGCCTTGCCGCGTTCGATGGCCAGATATAGCCAGGCCGTAAGCCCGAGCAGTCCTGCCAGCACCAGTGCCCCGGTCGCCAAGAGGAACGCCCTGCGGCGCCGCGTCGGTAGGGCAAGCTCTGCCCCTACGGATGATGCCGCCGCACGTCCAGAATCGGTATCGCGCTTGAGGCGCCTGAGATCAGTGCGGACGTCCGACGCATTTTGGTACCGAAGCTCACGATCCTTCTCAAGCAGTTTGTTGATGACCTCTTCGAGTTTCGGCGGTAGGTCGGGATTGATACGTCCGGGCGGAGTGGGCGCTCGTTCCAGGATCGCGTTGAAGATCACGCCAGAAGTGTTACCCGGGAATGCTGGGCGTCTAGTGGCCATCTCATAAAGCACCACGCCGAAGGAGAATAGGTCTGAGCGTTGATCTAGTTCTTCTCCGCGGACTTGTTCGGGCGACATATACGCCACCGTCCCCATGGTTGTGCCGGGACTGGTTAACAATTCATCCTCAGGCATGGGCGCAGTCGGCAAAGCTGACGCGCCCGCCGCTTGTGCTTCTCGTCTCGGCTGAGGCGCCAATTTGGCCAAGCCGAAGTCGAGGACCTTGGCCTGGCCGCGGCGGGTAATGAAAATGTTTGCCGGTTTGATATCTCGATGAATAATCCCCTGCGAATGCGCAGCGTCCAGCGCATCGGCAATCTGAATCCCTAAATCCAGGAGTTCGTCTGTCTTAAACGGCCTGCCGGCGATGCGGTGCTTGAGAGTTTCGCCGTCAAGCAGTTCCATGACAATGAAAGGCTGGCCTTCGTGCTGGTCGATATCGTGAACAGTGCAGATGTGAGGATGGTTCAGCGCCGAGGCGGCGCGGGCCTCGCGCTGAAACCGCTCCACGGCATGACAGTCCTTGGAAACTTCGTCAGGCAGGAATTTCAGGGCGACGTGGCGGCCGAGGTTGGTATCCTCAGCCTTGTACACCACGCCCATCCCGCCGCCACCCAATTTCCCTAGAATCCGATAATGTGAGATCGTCCGCCCAATCATAGAGTAGGGAGCCAGCCCTTTCGGTGGAGATACTAGTCGGCGCGGGGAGGGCAGTCAACCAGAGCCCGGTTGTCGGACACCAGCGGGCGAATCACAGATTTCCGCTGCGGAATCCCCATCGCACCAAGAATGGTCAGCCGGCTCATTCGCAGATGGTTGCTGCGAGTTATCCACATCACTCCTCGTAAGTCGCGTTGTGTTGACCGACCCGTCTCAATGGGTTCCTTAGGCAAGTGGCCGTATAACGCGCTACTCGGCCTGAGGAGGCGAACCTAATCTTAGGCCAGCGGTGAGGAGGCCGCTGGCCATGAAGAGAAAACAGAAAAGAATTTCCAAAAAGACGCGCGGCGCCAGGACAAAGCTTCGCCTTCCGGATCTCGATCAAGCCAAGACAGCTGTGCTTAACACTCTGCGGTCACCCCGAGTCACAGCGTGGGTATCAACACGCTATCGATGAATTTATTGGCTGGTATTGCTCGGAACCGCGCCTCTCATTCAACAAGACGGTCGTCACGCGCTATCGAATTCACCTTGAGACTCGACAACTGGCGCCGGGGACCATCAACGTCAGACTCGCTGCCGTGCGCAGGCTGGCTTGCGAAGCGGCTGACTCCGGCCTGCTGAGCCCTGAACTCGCCGCGGGCATACGGCGCGTGAAGGGAGCCAAGAAGTTGGGCGTGCGGCTTGGCAACTGGCTGACGGCAGAAGAAGCTCGTTCGCTCTGGCAACTTCCCAGCATCGAGACTCTGAAAGGTAAGCGCGATCGAGCGATCCTGGCAGTACTGTTAGGTTGTGGACTTCGCCGTCGGGAACTTGCCGGACTGACGTTCAATGACCTCCAGCGTCGCGAAGATCATTGGGCATTAGTCGACCTTGTGGGGAAGGCTGGCCACGTCCGGACCGTTCCGGTTCCAGACTGGGTCAAGCAAACCATTGATGAATGGTTGACCGCAAGCGGAATCACGAGTGGGAAATTATTTCGATGCGTTTGCAGGTCTGGAACCGCGTGGGGTGATGGGATGACCAAGAAGCTTGTCTGGCATATCGTGAAGGAATATGCGGCGAAGATCGGTTTGCCGAAGATCGCGCCTCATGACCTTCGCCGGTCTTGTGCTCGTTTGTGTCATGTCGCAGGCGGGGAGCTAGAGCAGATCCAATTCCTGCTCGGTCACGTTTCGGTGCGCTGCTTCCCTTTGCTTATGTCCTACCATTGCTCAACCGCACAACCAGTTGGCAGCCAAACCCGCTCCCTGGCCACCACAGCTCGAGATGCGCGTGCCATTCGAGCCCACAGCATTCCCAAGCGGACCGCATTTCTATGTCGTGTACGAGTTGCATCTGACGAACTTCGGGACAACTCCTCTTTCCCTGAGTCGTATTGAGGTGCTCGACGCAGATGCGGAAGCTGCCCAACCGATTGCGACCTTCGAGGCCGAGCAACTCGATGCCATGTTGCAGCCTCTGGGCGCCGATGGCCAGACCGCCATCGCTTTTATGTCAGTAGCATTCGACCGCAGCTCACATATTCCCGACAAACTGTTTCATCAAGTGAGCACGGTCGACTCAGAAGTGAAAGGCGCGGTCATCGCTACACATCGCACGGAGTTGCACGTGCTCGGGCCGCCGGTAGAAGGAGCAAACTGGCTTGCAGAGGATGGGCCCAGTAATGATCGGAACAATCATCATCGGCGCGGAGTTGTCATTCTTGATGGGCGGGCGGTGGACTCACGACGCTATGCGATCGACTGGATGCAGATTGGGGAGGGTGCGTCATTTTCTGGCGACGCGCGGGACGTGCGCTCCTATTATTCGTATGGGAAAACAGTGCTGGCCGTGGCCAACGGCCGTGTTGTCACGGCAAGAGATGGCCTCCCCGACAACATCCCCGGACACGGCGAATCGTTCCATCCTGCTGTGCCGATTACGTTGGAAACAGTTGCGGGAAACACAATCACGCTCGACCTGGGTGGCGGTCAGTTTGCATATTACATGCATCTGCAACCGGGAAGTTTGCGCGTGAAGGTAGGGGACCGCGTGCGGCGCGGCCAGGTGGTGGCGCGGATTGGCGCCTCCGGCGATGCCCGCGAGCCGCATCTGCATTTCGAAGTCACCACTTCGTCGAAGCTGCTCGCTGGCGAGGGCGTGCCCTACCTCATCGACCGGTACCGTTGCAAGAGCGCGAAGGAAGGGCCCATGGAACTTCGCATACGCGAATTGCCTCTAGATAAGAGCGTCGTCGTATTCGGGGAAGACCACGGTAAATGAAGGTGAAGAGCATGCCCTAACGATAGCGCGATTCTGGTCGTGTAACGCGCTATTCGCCGATTTGACGCCAGCACGCCAGGGGCGAGGCAAAAGTCCGGATTCCCGCCTCTTCGGGCGCGATACGCTGCATGCCGTTTCCCGCTCGCCGCAATCTGTGCGGATTGCGTCTCGCTTCATTGCCTCCCGGGGATAACATGACCGCGAAAGACAGCTGCTGCGATTCGACTCGTGTTGTGAATGTCGTCGAGGGGATTCGCATCGAGGAGCACCAAATCAGCGAATTTGCCCCGCTCGATTGTGCCAACGGAATCAAGCCTACCCAGAAACTTCGCCGGATTACGAGTTGCTGTCTCTAGAGGCCGGGAATCAGGTATTTGCCACGAGCATCCAGGACTTCAGCATTTGCGGGTGCTTTTACTTCTGATACCGGACCAATCGCAGCGATACGTCCATTGGAGACGAGAACGGACATCTCTGACCGAGGCGGGTGCCCGGCACAGTCGATCACCGTAACGCGCCAGATCAAGAGTGGTTTTACGGACGGCTGCTGCGCAAATGCAGTTAGAGGAATCAGAACTGCTATGGCAACCCGGCCTGAGATCCTAAAGTCCATGCAGCGGAGTACGCAGTCCAGGCCACAATTGTTCAGAATTCATCCCATTCCCCAAAAATGCCCTTCACGTCAAGTGAGGCTGCCATCGCGGGCCACCAGCACAATGCGCGGGCCCATGCCAGCCAATCTCTCGGCCGCCACCTGCCCAATGCCCGAGGTCGCACCTGTGATAACGACAACTTTTCCCTGCATCGCAATTTCCAGCCCGCCGCAGGCGGGCGCAAGAATTGTAGCCGAGGCCGTGAGGCCTCGGTCATGGGTCCCACAAGCAACCTCGAGCCCGCCTCAGGCGGGCGACAGAAACTGTTTCGTCAATCCCCAAAAGCCGTCATGCGCAGCAACGACATTATGTCGCCGCTGCGCGGCTTCACTCTGTTGGTATGTTCGCATACCGAGGCCTCACGGCCTCGGCTACAATTCTTTGCGCCGCTACGCGGCTTGACCTCTTTTCCTGCATTCAATGAAGTAAATTTGTGAATGAAATTATCTACTTAGTTCCCGCGCTTCAGCGCTAGCACTGCGTAAGCGGTAGCGGCATCGCTCATGAAGCGGCCGATGTCGGAAGACAAGTCCCGCTGCTTGTTCAGCGAATAAGCCAGCCACCGGCCTTCCGTCTTGTCCTGATTTAACATCAGCCAGGTAAGGCCCTGGTTCAACTGGGGCTGATCGCGCATCACGCCTGCTTGCTGCAGCACGAACGTGACCGCCCCGGTGGCATAGCCGTCGCTCCTGGCCTCCAGGGGCGTGCCGTCTCTCCTCTTCCACGCTCCGACGAATGTAGAAAGGCTGAAGCCTCCGTCGGCCTGTTGCTTGCTGAGTGCTTCATCAATGATGGACTTCTGCTGCGCACGCGTCAGGAGGCCGGGCACCTTGGTCGATGCCCAGAGCAGAATCAGACGGTCAATCAAGACCTGCGATTCGCGCTCCCGCACGAGGTATTCGCGGAGCAACTTCATACTGTCCTGAATTTCAGGGGCAGACCGATAGTTGTCGGGCGCAGTCCCGACGGCGATCGCGGCCAGTGTGGCTCCGTAGTACTGCGAGTCACCCTCCCACGGCGAGTTGTGAAACTGCAGCCAGGACCATGCTCCCCTGGCTTCTCCCGTCTTCAGTTGTTGCGCCCACATGTTGTCAAGCGCCAGCCGCGCGTCAGCGCTCAACCTACCAGTGGGCACGTCATAACAGGCAAGGATCAGAGCGTTGAGAATGGACTCGGTTCCGCGCGATTCTGCCGTCTTATGGACGCCTGTCGTCTCGTCGGGGTAGAACGGCTCAACTTCCTTCCACATCCGAACGCGCTTGGTGACGTTATCGAGAAGCTTGCGTTCAATTGGAGATGGGGCTTGCTCGGCCAGCGCCGCTCGAAGGGCGGGGCGGGCCATGGTGTAGGGCACTGCCGTGTGGCAGGAGACGCAGAATGTTTGATGATCGCGGGCAGCGACTGGCCAGTCCATCCACCAGGCTAGCCGCCCATCGAGGTAGGCCGCGGCCGCCTTGCCACTCCAGGAAACAGATTCCGCTGCCGACGCGGACTCTTCTGCAACGAACAAGCTTGTGGCGAAGCAGGCGGCCAGGATGCAGGTTGCGAATGTGACCGCCCTCATCGAAACTCACCTCCCTCATGTACCACTAACCCGGATTATGCACAAACGTTCACCACAAAGGCACAAAGAGCACAAAGTTAGCACAGAGAGCCGGGGCTGAAGCTTGAAGTATGAAGACTCGTCAAAACGCAGAGTGTTTTTACATGTTTCAGTTTTCATACTTCAAGCTTCAGCCCCTGTGCTCTGTGCCACCTTTGTGTTCTCTGTGACTCCGTGGTGAACTTTCGTGAATAATCCAGGCTAACCGGTACCAATTCTTCTGTTACATCGTACTCGAGGCCAATTCGAATGAGTTTGTACTACCCAGGAGTGCTTA
>DASYPF010000013.1:0-11531 GCA_036006905.1 Acidobacteriota bacterium | reverse complement strand
CTGCTGATAGCTGCATCTTTAACAGAGGCACGGAGGTCACAAAGACGGCACAGAGAAGACGACCTCAAAAAACACGATTCTACCAACCTGCTTGGCAGGCTGCTCACAATCATGTTTCGTAATTTGCTAAACGCCCAATTTCCTGAGTAGCGCCTACGGCGACTATCACTGCTTCGTCAACTTTTTCACGCTCACAAATACCGCGCACAATTCCTGCTGCTCTGGCGGTAGCGTCCTCGTCCGACTCCGCCGCAAACTCTAAGTAAAAAGTCACATGGTAGCTTTGCATAGTGGCCTCCGGCGGGGGATTAAGAATTAAGAATTAAGAATTAGGAATTAAAAATTAAGAATTAAGAATTAAGAATGATCCCTACCGTTTGTCTGTAATTCGTCATTCGAAATTCGTCATTCGTAATTTCTATTCTTCATTCTTAATTCTTAATTCTTAGTTCCCCCGGTAGGGCACGATCCGTCCCGCCAGCGCCGATGCGGCCACTGTCAACGGGCTTCCCAGATAAACTTTGCCGGGGCCGGATCGTCCTGGGAAATTTCTGCTGATCGCTGAAATTGTAACCTGTTTTTCGCTCACACTCGCGCCCGGACCGGCCTTGATGCAGGCGCCACAACTGGGATTGACTAGTTTCGCTCCCGCCTTTTGAAATAACTCAATGTAGCCTTTCTTTTCAGCGTATCTCCTCACCTTTTGTGATCCAAACTGAATGTAGAACTGGACGTTGGAGGGAACACGCCTGCCCGCCTTTACCGCCTCGCTCAGGACGCGCGCATAGGCGTCCATATCCTCTATCTTGGCGCCGGTGCAAGACCCGGCGTAAGCAATGTCGACTTTGACTTGTTGTGTAAATTGTGAAAGAGGAATTCCGTTGCGGGGATCTCCCGGAGTGGCTACCATCGGTTCCACCTTTCCCAGGTCGATGGGGAAGATTTCAGCATATTCTGCTCCCGGATCCGGGCGCACGCACATGGCGCGAACCGCATCCGCGTTGATACCGCGCATACCGACGACATAATCGACCGTCACCTCGTCCGGTTCGATAATGCCGGTAAATGCGCCCCCCTCGACCGACATGTTGGTCAGCGTGGAGCGTTCATCCATGTTCAGGTGTTTCAGTCCCTCGCCGGCAAATTCCATTACCTGGCCGATCGCTTTGCTGCTGCGAACGTAGTCAGTCGAAATAATGTGAAGAATAATATCCTTGGCGGTCACGTTGGCTTGAGGCTTCCCGTGCAAGACGAACTTCACCACTTCCGGGACGCGCACTCGAACATCGCGCGTCAGCCACGCGTTTGAAATGTCGGTGGATCCCACTCCGAAGGCGAATGATCCCAAGCAGCCTGCTGTGCATGTATGCGAATCGGAACCGACGACGATCCGACCGGGTAGCGCGATGTCTTCCACGACCGCGTTATGGCAGATCGCTTCTGATCCGCCTTCCGGAACTTCACCATAGAGGCGGATATCGTGCTTCTGGGTAAATTCCACTTGGGCTGATGCGAGCCGGTTGGCCTGATCGAGCATCCCGCTTCGCTTTTGTTCTTCGGTGAGCACCTGACCGAGGAAAGTGAGGTGATCGCGAAAAGCGAAGACCGATTTGACGTCGGTAATCTGGGCATCTTTCCCGAAGCCCTGCTCAAAGAGGCTTTGAGCCATGGCGGTGGTATAGTCATGAGTGAATCGTACGTCCACATCGACAAAACAGGCATCTCCCGGTTTTACGGCTGGCACACCGACCTGGCGCGCCGCCAGATCGACAATCACATGCCTGGCGATGATTTTCTCCAGCAGGTTGAGGGGTCGCTTGTCAGTCTGTGGCACGGGGGCGTGAATTTCCCCTTTAAGGCGCGCCCGATTGTACTGAAACAGTCCTCCGTGTCGAACGACGTCCGCAGTGATGGGGTCGAGACCGCGCGTGAACTCTTCAATAGGAATTTCTTCACCCGCCAATATTCGGGGGATCAGCGAAAAATCAGTCGACGTGAGCAGCCCGATATTCTGGCAATTCTGGCCATAAATCTTCTCAATCGATTTAGCGATGACCAGGCGAATGCCGGCGCAGTATTCGGCAAATGGGGAATTTTCGCGACTGCTTCCACATCCTTTGCTCAGACCGGAAACGACCACCGAGAAGCCACCTGGCTTTATGTCCCCTTTGTGTATTGGATTTCCTCGCAGGCCGACATACACATATTCGCCCAGGCGCTCGTCGTAGTTAAAGCAGACCCATGCGGGAGTGATTTCATCGGTGCTGATGTTGTCCATCAGATGGAGGTCGGGTGTATAGGCTAAATCTTCGCCGGCAATTTGACGTTTGATCAGCTCCACGTCTTCTGTCAGATAGAGAATTCGGCCGGTGAACTTTATCTTTTTGTCCCTCATGGGGGTCTCCCCCTAATTATATGCCTAAGTTATGGAGAAGGGGTTGAAGTGCGAAGTACGAAGTTCGAATGACGAATGACGAATGGGTTCTGGCAATTGACAGGTTGCCTGTGTAAAGTCCACATACGTCATTCGTCATTCGTCATTCGTCATTCGTCATTCGCACTTCGAACTTCGCACTTTAACCGCTTCCCCCTTTCCCCTTCTCCCAAGAACCTGTATAACGGTGGCGTGCATGACCGTCTCGATACCCTTTTCCCCTGCGGCCGATAAACTGTTCGATGTAGTCGGAGTGGGAGCCAACTCTGTCGATTGGGTCTGCGTGTTGCCGCAGTTCCCACGCTTTGATTCCAAGCTTCCGCTCAAAGAAGTACATCAGTTGGGTGGTGGAGAAGTGGCCACGGCCTTAACCGTTTGCTCGCGTTTTGGGTTGCGCACCAAGTACATCGGAAAGACTGGCAATGATGCAAACGGTGTATTTACGCGGCAGGATCTTCAGGCTGAACGGATCGATCTGGGAAGCGTTGTCGAGGCGGATTGTCGAAATCAGTTTGCGATCATCCTGGTGGACGAAAAGACCGGCGAACGCACCGTACTTTCCCACCGGCCTCGAGAAATCTTTTTCAAGGACGGTGACCTGCGCCGCAATGATGTCTGCCAGGGCCGGCTTTTGCACGTCGATGGCACCGATCAGCGCGCTGCGCTGCGTGCTGCGCAATGGGCCCGTGAGGAAGGCATTCCCGTTACTATCGACATCGATCGCGTCGACACATTTACCGGCGAGTTGATTCGATCAGTTGACTTTCTGATCACTGCCGGGCACTTTCCTTCCGACTATTTGGGAATCTCAGACCGAGACAAGGCAATTCGCACCTTGTCGGAAGAGATTGTTGGCGGATTCCTCTGCTGCACTTTAGGTGCGGAAGGTGCGGTTGTCTGTTACATGGGACAGTTGCTGCGCTTTCCCGCCTATCCAGTAAATGCGGTGGATACGACCGGAGCAGGCGACGTTTTTCGCGGCGCCTTCATTTATGCGCTCTTTCAGCGCTGGCCCTTGGAGCAGACCATCCGGTTCGCAAATGCCGTCGCCGGACTGAGCTGTGAACGGCTGGGGGCACGCGGCGGAATCCGCACGATGGACGAAGTGGTAGAGTTTATGGAGAGGCAGTTGTATTTGTAAGAAGTCGAAAGTCGCAAGTCGAAGGTCCACACAGGTCACAGGTCAGCGAGTCACAGGTCGGCGCGCAGGTCACAGGTCAACAGGTCACAGGTCCACAGGTCCGCTGATCGGCGGTCTTTAGGGTGCTTGACCTGCCGACCTGTGACCCGCTGACCCGCTGACCTGTGACCTGTGACCTGCTGACCTGTGACCTGCGACCTGCGACCTGTGACCTGCTGACCTGTGACCTGCGACCTGTGACCTGCTGACCTGGATTATGACTAACCGATCGATTCAAGAACCCGATGTTATTGTCGCCGGTCACATCTGTCTTGACGTCATCCCCACACTCCCAAAAGGAAACAACTACAGAGAATTTCTTATTCCGGGACGGTTGCTGCAACTGGGTCCGATCCTTATCTCCACTGGTGGACCGGTCAGCAATACGGGCCTCGCCTTACACAAGCTTGGGGTTCCGACGCGGTTAATGGCCAAGGTGGGAGACGATATTTTTGGCGATGCCATTCTGAAAATTGTGCGGAAACAGGATGCTTCACTGATTAAAGGAATCAAAGTTGTTGCCGGCGAGAGCAGTTCTTATTCGATTATCCTGACTATTCCCGATGTCGACCGCATTGTTCTGCATTATCCGGGAGCGAACGATACATTCGACGCCGGTGACGTCGACTATGACATGGTGGCGCATGGGCGCATTTTTCACTTTGGCTACCCGCCAATGATGAAGAGGATGTACCAGTCGGATGGCGCCGAACTGGTGGAGATTCTGAGAAGAGTAAAACAGAGTGGCGTCCTGACTAGCGTCGATATGGTTCTGCCCGATCCAGACACGCTTGCCGGGCAGGCAAATTGGGATAGGATTCTCAGGCGCGCGCTCCCTCATGTGGATTTTTTTTTGCCCAGCATTGAAGAAATGCTTTTGATGCTGCGTCCAGAGCTGTTTGACGAGCTTTCAAAGCGCGCTGGGGCGTCTGGAATCCTTTCGCTTGTGACTCCACAGCATTTTTTAGAGATGTCTGAAATACTGCTGGACATGGGAACGTCAATTGTGGCGCTCAAGGGTGGCCATCTGGGACTGTATCTGCGTACCGCAGGCGCTGCCAAAATTCCCGGTGCGCTTGACGCCCTGGGTTGGGCAGAACGAGAGCTGTGGGCGCCTTGTTTTAAGACCATGGTCGTTGGCACAACGGGTTCCGGCGATGCTACCATAGCCGGCTTCCTCGCCGGCGTGCTGGGAGGATTGGGACCGATAGAAACGATGACAGGCGCGGTGGCTACCGGCGCATGCAACGTAGAGGCCGCCGACGCCCTGGCTGGTATTGTTTCCTGGCCTGAGGTACAAAAGCGGATCGCATCGGGTTGGGCGCGGCTTCCATTGCAGATCACCGCTTCGGGCTGGCGATATGATCAAGGCCGGGATATCTGGGTGGGGCCGCATGATCGCCCGCAGTAAACTTTGAGTGTAAGTTGACGATCGCGATCAGTCACCGGTCATCAGTCAACAGTCATCGGTCATCAGTCATCGGTCAACAGTCAACGGAATCAGTCATTGGTCATCGTGGCTGTTCTGCTGAGAAGTAAGCGGCTAAGATTTTCTTGTCGTCATGACTGATGACCGATGACTGATGACTGATGATTGATGACCGTCGCTCTATTGGTCTTAATTTTAGAGAGCATATCCAATGTTGACTCAAAAGCAGCTCGATGCCGCCCGCAGCCGTACGCTTGACTACTTGCAGAAGGCAGGTATCGTTCTCACCGCCGACGAAGCCGGAAATATTGAAGTCGCCGACTTCGGTTTAAACGACTGGGAACGGACAGGACTCGAGCTCGTCACCTATATCAATACCGAGAGAGTGTGCGCTAAAGAACTGGTTCTCTTGCCGGGCCAGACATGTCCAGAGCATCGCCATCCGCCCGTGGCGAATGAGCCGGGGAAGGAAGAGACTTTTCGATGTCGCTGGGGAGAGGTTTTTCTTTATGTTGAGGGAGAGCCTGTCGACAGAGCAAAGGCTCAAGCTGCGCCGCCTCCGGGGCGAGAGGAGACCTATACGGCATGGCACGAAATCATTCTTCGTCCGGGCGAGCAATACACAATTCTTCCCGACATACGCCACTGGTTTCAAGCAGGACCGTTGGGAGCCGTAGTGTCGGAGTTCTCCACACGCAGCCGCGATGAATCTGATATTTTTACCGATCCGGAAATTCGGCGGGAGACGATCGTTACTTAGCAGGACAAACTCACCGCGAAGGCGCGAAGAACGCGAAGGTAATCAAGTGAGAATAAACCGGCGTGTGGTAGGCGACAATATTTGGTTGTCTCGCGTGGATCATTACGACGACGTGAGCAAATACGGCCGCATGGCTGTTTACTCGATGCGGCCGGAAGTCCTTGAATCCGAAGAGGCGGTTGGACGCGCCATGGTGGAGGAGCTTGAAAGAGCAGGGCGCGAAAAGACGGGTGATATTGCAATTGCTCTTCTCGGAGGTCGTGGCGCCCAGGCGATGCATCGGATCTTAGGGGAACTGAGTCGCGGTAATAAACTGGATTGGCTGCTGCAGCGGCTTCATGTTTTCACGCAGGATGCTCTGGCGCCGATGCGCATGAACAACAGTTTCAGTTTTGTCCGGGACTTTGAACGTCTCCTGGGGCTGGAATTCTTCCGCAAAGTGAAAAGCTTTACTCCGATGTGCACGGATGTTACCGACTTTGAGGCAGAACTGGCGAGTTATACCCAAAAGCTGGACGCAGCCGGTGGCCTTGATATATTTTTTCTTGGGCATGGTCCCGAACCCGAAGGCGCCTCCCACCTGGCTTACATTCGGCCTGGATCCGGCGCGACGGCGGCCGATGTAGCCGGTGTCATTCCTGTCTCGCCAAGCATTCTGGAGCATCATATTTCCAAATTTAGAGCCGGAGGAATCGCAGCGCGGTCCGAAGAAGAGATTGAGTGTCGTCAAGTCACGCATATCTTCACACTGGGTCCCGCTGCTATTCTCGGTTCCAAGCGGATCGTCCAGTCCATCGTTGACGCCGCCACGGCGCCCGCCAAGCGAGCCAGTTACCGCCGGGTCATGGAGACATTGCCTGCCGCTGACGGTCCGGCGCGCGCCAAACAACTGGATGAGAATCCCGGGTTGTGGATTCGCCTGCATCCAAGTGTCCGTTCGTTGGTGTTACCGGATGTTCTGGGCTGAAGGCACTGGGAGCGCACGCATCTTGCGTGCAGTGCCTTCTGTGCCAGGACATCCTTTACACTTGATGGATGGCTGGCCAAAAGCGAATTTAGGACACGGAAGACACGGAGTACACGGAAACAAGCTGAATTCTGGAGCATATGCTCCAGAATTCAGCTTACTCCGTGTTTTCGGTGTTTTCCGTGTCCCAAATTTTCTTCTTTGGCCAGGCACCATCAAGTGTAAAGGATGTCCTGCACAGTACGGGGCCGCCCGTACAGATCGATTTTCATAGGACGACACAAAGGACGCCAAGGGTTTCAAGGCAGGAAGGGAAGACAATGGCAGCAAAGAGCAAGCTGGGAATCGGATTTATCGGAAGCGGATTTATCACTCGATTTCATATCCGGTCCTGGGTCGGCGTCCGGGACGCCGATGTCCGAGGAATCTGGAGTCCGAATCGGAAGCATGCCGAGGCGGCCGCCAAGCTGGCTGGCTCGCTGCATGTAGGAGATGCGCGTGCATTCAATTCGATCGAGCAAATGGTTGCGGCTCCCGAGATCGACTGCATTTGGATCTGCGGGCCGAACCATACACGAATTGACAACATGGAGCGGATCGTCAAGGCGTTGAAATCAAAGAAAGGAAAACTGACTGGTGTCGCGTGCGAGAAACCGCTGGCGCGAAATGTGGCGGAAGCGAAGCGAATGGTCGAGTTGGTGGAAGACGCGGGAGTGTTGCACGGCTATCTGGAAGACCAGTTGTTCTCACCCGCTGTGGATCGCGGCCGGACTATTGTGTGGAAGCGCGGCGCCGCTCTCACGGGCCGGCCGTATCTGGCGCGCGCTGCCGAAGAGCACAGCGGCCCGCACATGCCTTGGTTTTGGCAGGGCGAACTTCAGGGGGGTGGCGTGCTCAACGACATGATGTGTCACAGCGTCGAGGTGGGACGCTATCTGCTGACGAAACCAGGCGCGCCCCGCAACAGTATTCGACCGATCAAAGTTTCTGCTCAGATCGCATGCCTGAAGTGGGGGAGGCCGGAAAACGCCCGTCTGCTGCAGCAAATGATGGGCAAAGAAGTCGACTATGTCAAACACCCGTCTGAGGATTTTGCTCAAGCGACATTCCATTACGTTGACGAGTTGGGCAATCCGCTGATAGTCGAAACGACAACATCGTGGAGCTATGTAGGTCCGGGACTCCGGCTGAGTGTGGAGCTGCTGGGTCCGGAGTACTCGCTTGCGGCCAATTCCCTGGATAGCGGCTTGAAGCTGTTCTTCAGCCGAAGAGTTCAGGGAGAAGCCGGCGAGGATCTGGTCGAGAAGCAGAATGCCGAACAAGGATGGATGCCGCTTGTCGGCAATGAAGCGGGCGAGTACGGATATGAGGGAGAGAATCGATATTTTGTGCGTTGTTTTCTCGACGGCAAGCAGCCCGAAGAAAATTTCCGCGACGGGTTGGAAGTCACCGAATTGCTGATGACCGCCTACATGAGCGCTGAACAGGAGCGCGCTGTTGAGTTCAAGCCGAAGGGTCTGGAGAAATATATTCCTGAGGTGGCGCGAGGCAAATGGAAGCCGTAATTTGATTGCGGATTCTCTTGATTGCGGATTGCGGATTTCGGATTGCGGATTTTCTCTATTGCCGATTGCGGATTTTCATGATTGCGGATTGCGGATTTCGGATTGCGGATTTTCTTAATATCGGGTTGCGAACTTCCGATTGTGGATTTTCATGATTGCAGATTTTTTCGATTACAATTTTCGAATTTCAATTTTGGCGTTTTTGAAGGAGAGCATTGTACGCGACTCAGCACCGAATTGACAGCGGGAGTTCCTCTTAGCCACATTCCCACGGTTGCTTGCGAGCATCCCCAGCGCATCCCGGAATCCGCCAATCCGCAATTCGAAATCCGCAATCCGCAATCAGGAAAATCCGCAATCCGCAATCCGAAATCCGCAATCAAGAGACACCTCGCCCGTGTCCTGGCAGCATTGCTGCTGGCCGTCTTCGTCGCGCGGCTTTACCATTCCATCAAGGTCCATT
Organism: Acidobacteriota bacterium; assembly: GCA_036006905.1. Taxonomy (GTDB): domain Bacteria; phylum Acidobacteriota; class UBA6911; order JACQSX01; family JACQSX01; genus DASXTB01. Next base: position 2,733 of record DASYPF010000013.1, on the reverse strand, counting down.
CTCTTACTGCGGATGAACCCATGCACATCGCTGCAGGTTTTGCTCATCTTGCCGATCGGGATTTTCGGGTAAATCCTGAACATCCGCCGCTCGCAAAAATGACGGCGGTGTTGCTTCCACACTTGACTGCGGGACGCGTCGCCATCGATTCACTGAAGTATCCCGGGACGGAAGACAGCATGAACCAGTACGTGGATGATTTTTCTGCAGCGCTGGGACCAAAACGGCAAGAGTACATTGATCGGGCGCGAATAGGGCCCGTCATCCTCTCAACGCTGCTGGCGGTCTTGTTGTTCATGGCGGCCCGGCGCTTTTATAGGAACGAATGGATCTCCCTTGCGATTCTCTTTGTCTACACGATGGAGCCAACCATACTGGCGCATTCCACAATCGTTCATACCGACGTGCCGGCGGCGTTCGGGTATCTGGCCGGATTTCTCTCGCTCTGCTGGTGGTGGCACCGTCCATCAGTTGCGCGCGCTGCGGCGCTTGGGGCGGTGATGGCGCTGGCATGCCTGTGCAAATTCTCCATGCTGTTGCTGCCCGTGTTTGGCATCTTATTGTGGGGCATCAAATTGTGGATGGAAGCATTCCGCCCGGGTAAGCCCTCTGGAACAGAGGCGGGAGCGGCCAATACGTCCAAGCGAAAAGTATTGAGCGATTACCTGTTCCAGCTTTTCATTGCCGCCACGCTGTTCTATTTCTTGATTCTGGCCGGATACTTTTTCGCGGATATTTACCGCCCGCTTCATCCCCAGGCCAGTTTCTATCGGCTGGTTTGGCCTGGTCACTTCTTTCGCGGAATTTACGATCTGATGGAACATGAAAAGAGCGGCCATGACGCCTATTTTTTTGGCGAATTTTCCAGGAGAGGATGGTGGTTCTATTTTCCGGCTGCGTTTGTTTTGAAAGTTCCACTGGCGGCGTTGCTTTTGTTTGCCGTGGGAACGATCAGTTGGATGCGCAGACGCGCCAGCGTGGAACGAAGTCTTTGGCTGCTTATGGTCGCCAGTTATGCTGCTTCGAGTGTTTTCTCCTCCATCAATATTGGAGTGCGGCATCTGCTGCCGCTTTTTCCGCTTTTGATGCTGGCAGTGGGCGAAGGAGTGAAAACACTGCTTGAGCCGCCGCGGCGGATCGGAGCCCTGGTATGCCTGGCGAGCCTGATATGGTTAGGCACGGCTTCATTCTGGGCTCACCCGCACTATCTGGTGTACTTCAACGAACTGATTGGAGGCCCGAGCTGTGGATGGAAGTATTTGTCCGACTCAAATACCGACTGGGGGCAGAACTCAAGACTGTGGGCAAAATATGCACGGCAACATCCGCGGAACAAATTTTTTACGGCACTGCATCAAGCCGACCCTCCCGCAAATTACGGCGTAACGGAACAGAGCGTCCTGGATCTCTTCTTTGAACAGTCGAAAGACACCGCCAGCGATGATCTTGAGGAGGGAAGCTACGCCGTAAGCACGACATTCCTGATCTCGCAGCGAGTTCCACAACTGGCTTTCCTGCGCGGGCTCGAGCCTGTCGATCAGGTCGGCTACACGATTCGCGTTTACCGGATTACAGAGGCCGAGCAGGACCAATACATGGAGTGGCTCAAGAGTTGGAAGCCGAACCGGGCAGCGGCGTACTAAAAAGGGCAAGCCACAAATTACACGAATTACACGAATGAGATCCAGGGTCGTCGATAGGGCGAGCAGCCTTTTTTCCAGAGTCGTATTGCAAAGGAGTTCCCATCCACGACCCTGGATCTCATTCGTGTAATTCGTGTAATTCGTGGCTTGCCCCTTTCATTCGACATTCGCACTTCGAAATTCGAACCTACTGGAACCTTCCCGCCTTCGCATTCCACTTCAGATGCTTTCCTTCTTTTTGCCACCATTCGTCGATGTGTTGCAGGGAGGCGCGGTTTTGGGCCACATCCTGCGTCGCGTTGTAGCCAAACTTGCGTTTCGATTTGCTCTCCAGAAGATCGCTGGCCTGCTGGCGCGCCACTCCAGCTTCGTCGTTTTTCAGGATCTTAATGAGCGTCTCAAATCCTTCGTTATCGCCCACAGCCAGTTGTGCCTTGGCAATGGAGAGCTTCAGGAAATCATCGTAATTTCGGATGGCAGCCTGACGCAGCGCCGGAACGGCGCGAGGATCCTTCTGCTTTCCAAGCGCCTCGGCGGTTGCTTCGACGACCTGTTCAGACTGCGTGCGTGTCAGGAGATCATTCAATGCGGGGACAATCCGGGGATCAGATAAGTCGCCCAGATGCGTAACGCCATCCATCTGGTGTGACTCGTCAGTGTCTTTGATTTCATTTAACAGCAGCTCGACAGGCGCCATTGTCGCTCCTGCCGAAGCAGATTCGGGCTTCCTGAAGTAGCCGAGACTTTCAAAGAAGAGAATTGAAAACAATAAGATGGCGGCAACATTGGCTAGGGCCCGTACCTTCACCGGTGCGTGTCCAATGTAATAGACGATGCTGGAAGCTACGAGAAACAGGCCGAGCATCACCACCACGGCCGGCCCTGTCGGATAGTCGGAATAAAACGACCAGACGATCCCCAGCGTGCTGGCTAGAATGGCCATTACCCATCCAAGCAGCAGCCTGCCACGCACCGTCTCGCTCCACATCTGCGCGATCACTGCCGGCACCACCAGGTAGGAGAAGACAAGCAGCACGCCCACGATAGCGACAGACTTGGTAATCACTACGCCAAAAGACATGTAGAACAG
>DASYPF010000012.1:0-4703 GCA_036006905.1 Acidobacteriota bacterium | reverse complement strand
GCTGCCTGTTTATCTACAAACAGAGCCGCCTGGGGATTGTGGCTGACTATCGCGCCGAACAGGACGATCACCGCGACAACGACGATTGCGATCGTGGTTCGAGGCATGGGGAAACTCCAAAGTTGTGCTCATGCGCTCTTCTTGGAGCTGATGGCGTAGAACGCTGACCAGCTCTGCTCTACTTTCTTGCTACCGCAATGCGGACAGATGATCCCGCCTGCCTCATATTCGGCAAGCGTCAGGATCTTTGAGAATGTTTTCTTGCAGGCGTGGCAGAAGAATTCGTAGTGGGGCATACAGCCTCCCGCAGCCAGAAGGTCAATGGGAAAATTGTAGCTCCTGGGTGGGGCGGGTTCAACATGCGGCTGGGTCGCGGATCCTGCATGGTTGGGTCACGCATTTTTTGTGAGGCGTGGGTCGCGGATTTTGCGAGGTGGACTGGAAAAGCCGCACAGAGTGCGGCTTTTTGGTGGTTTCGGTAGGATCGTGCTCCACTTAGGCGGCTTCTGGGAGCGGCTCGTTGTCCCACCGTCCGTAACGGGCTAGGAAACTTCGGAACTCTGGGATTCCGCAAGGCTCTTGATGTAACTGGGATAGTGAAGCCGAATGCCTTCAAGCCATGCACAAAAGCCATCGACTGTGCGTAGTGCTGCAGTGAGCTCCTCCCGACCTACCTTGATCCTTCCTCCGAGGCCCAAACACGCCCAGTCATCGATGAATAGACCCTTGGGATGTTGCTCCTTATGCCGATCCGTTTGAAAGACAAGGATCGACATTACATCTACATTGTGGGTGACATCGTCGCGCGTGAGATTCAAGTGTTCCAATTGGGCCAAGTCCACCGGACCCTTCCGCCAATCTATTCCCAATTCCTCCAGAAACAACAGTCGACAACGCTCAAACCAATTCTTTGCCTTCTTACCAGCCAACTTCTGGCGAAGGTCGCCGTGTCCCCGATAGTCTCGCTCCATCTCCCTGATGTATTCCTCCAGGTACGCCTTGCATGAGCCGTACACCATGCAGAGGCACCAGTGCCCTATCACTTCAATGGACTCTCCTGCTTGCTGATACTGCTCAAGAAAAAGAGGTTCACTGACGTCGTCGTCTTCTGCGCTGCGATTGTCAGGAAACGAGTTGAACAAGCGAAAGGCTTCTGCCACGCGTCCATTGACAGGTTCCGAGACCGCATGGCTGGAGGCTGCGGTGAGGCAGTTGATTTGGCGGCTCGGAGACACTAGGACCGGCGCAGCACTTCCGGAAATCAAGATGTCTGACCTGCCACCCCTGTAGTAGTTTGGCTCCTCTGCACCTGAAGGCCGCTCAGGGTTCTGAGTGTAATCGCCTGGTTACAACAGTTACGCTTAATTCGTTCGAATGAGTAGCTGCCATGAACGAACCCATGCCGCCAGATCGCCAAGTGGATTTGATCTCGTACGGTCGCAGCTTTGTGCCCAGAGCCAGACTCATTCGTTGCGGAATTATGGCCTCGGGTGTACGCAGCGCGAAGCCTTCTTGACATGGCTGCACTGCCTGTTAACATTACGACTCGCCATGATCGGCCAGACCATCTCCCACTATCGCATCCTTGAAAAACTTGGCGGGGGCGGAATGGGAGTGGTGTACAAGGCCGAGGACACGGAACTTGGCCGTTTCATCGCCCTCAAATTTCTTCCCGACAAAGTTTCTCAGGACCCGCAGGCGCTCGAGCGGTTTCGCCGCGAGGCCCGCGCGGCTTCGGCTCTGAACCATCCCAACATCTGCACCGTTTACGAGATCGGCAAAAATGGCGAACAGTCGTTCATTGCCTTGGAATACCTGGAAGGCGTGACCCTCAAGCACCGGATCGAGACGCAGGCCATGCGGCTGGAAGCGATCTGCGATCTGGGTGTGCAGATTGCCGATGCGTTGGACGCGGCGCACACGAAGGGGATCGTTCATCGTGACATCAAGCCGGCCAACATTTTCGTCACGAACAGAGGGATCGTGAAGATCCTCGACTTTGGTCTGGCGAAAGTGAACGCGCAGTCGTCCAGCACAGACCATACGCAGCCGACGGTAGGAAACGAACTGAACCTGACCAGCCCCGGGACTGCAATGGGTACCGTGGCCTACATGTCTCCGGAGCAAGCCCGCGGCGAGGCCCTGGATTCCCGCACCGATCTTTTTTCATTTGGCGTTGTGCTTTACGAAATGGCCACAGGACGCCAGCCCTTTGCTGGCGGCACCTCGGCCGTGATTTTCAACCAGATTCTTGAGCATCAGCCCGCAAAAGTGGCATCTATTAACCCGCGTTTGCCCTCCCGGCTCGGAGAAATCATCGACAAGACGCTGGAAAAGGACCGCGACCTGCGATGCCAGACCGCAGCCGAACTCCGAGGAGACCTGAAGCGGCTGAAACGCGACAGCGAGTCGGGAAAGACCGCCTCGGTCAGCGCATCGCCTGCCGTCGTTACCGCGCACGCAGCTGGGAAAAAACCGCCGCTGGTACTCGCAGGCCTGACCCTGGTCGCTCTCGCTGCCGGATTCTTCCTCGGCCGAGTAACTGCCAGGCCGATGCCACTGTCGCCGCCCGCGTATCACCAACTCACCTTTCGCCACGGCGGCATTCGTATGGCGCGTTTCGCTCCCGACGGAAAAAGCATGATTTATAGCGGTGCCTGGGAAGAGCGGCCGATGGAGATCTATACCACTCGCGCAGAAAGCCCCGAGTCTCGTGCTTTGGGACTGGAGGGGGCCGAGGTGCTGGCGATTTCGGCGCAGGGCGAAATGGCGGTGATGCTGCACAGTCACAATATTGAGCCGTTTATCAACGCAGGAACCTTAGCGCGCGTGCCGCTGCAGGGCGGTGCGCCCCGCGAAGTGCTGGAAGGCGTGCAGTGGGCGGACTGGTCGCCCGACGGAAGCAATTTCCTGGTGGTCCGCGATCTGGAAGGACAAAATCGCCTCGAGTACCCGAGCGGCAAGGTCCTTTTCAAGACGGCTGGTTGGATCAGCCATCCACGCATCTCGCCAGACGGGAAATACGTCGCCTTCATCGAACACTCGCAAAGACGCGACGACATGGGGTCGATCGCTGTTGTGGACCTGAACGGGGTGAAGAGGACACTTTCAGATGGATGGGAATCGGCGCAAGGCCTGGCGTGGTCTCCGAGCGGTGATGAAGTGTGGTTTACGAGCGCGCGGGTCAGCAGCGATCGATTTCTGAATGCTGTGACTCTGAAAGGAGCCGAACGCTTGATTGTGCGCGAGCCTGGGACACTTACGCTCCAGGATGTGACGCGTGATGGGCACATATTGCTGACCAGGGACGTGGTTCGCGTAGGCATGGTAGGGCTGCCACCAGGAGGAACGAAAGAAACGGACCTTTCCTGGTTAGATTGGTCGGCCCCGTCAGATCTTTCCGCCGATGGCTTGATGCTGTTATTCACGGAATCGGGTGAAGGCGGTGGTCAAAACTACAGTGCCTACGTTCGCACGACCGATGGCGCGCCCGCTGTGCGCTTGGGCAGCGGCTCAGGCCGTTGTCTCTCTCCGGACAAGAAATGGGTGCTGGCCAGCCAGCCAGGCGCGCCGCTTGAAAGCGTGCTTCTGCCCACCGGGGCGGGCGAAAGCCGGAAATTGAGCCACAGCGGCGTGATGGTGGTAAGAGCCCACTGGCTGCCTGACGGCAAGCGGTTCGTATTCATTGGGAATGAAAAGGACCGAGGTCTCCGTCTCTGGGTTCAGAGCGTGGACAGTGATAAGCCCACGGCAATTACTCCGGAAGGAATCCGAGCGACGCAATGGGTCATTTCCCCTGATGGAAATGAGGTCGCTGCTGTTCAGCTCGACCGCAAAGGATATTTGTTTCCAATTAGTGGTGGTGATCCCAAGATGATTTCCGGCTTCCCGGAAGGATATACTCCAGTCGCCTGGTCCACAGATGGGAAGTCGCTTTTTATCTATAACTCGGGAAATCTCCCTGCCCGGGTTGACCGTCTGAACCTGAGCAGCGGACAACGTGAACAGTGGAAGACGCTTATGCCGGCTGATGCAGCCGGCGTAACCGACCTTGGGCCAATTCTGATTACGCCCGACGGAAAGTACTACGTTTACGAATACGGCCGAACGCTCTCTGATCTTTACCTGGTTGAAGGCATCAAGTAGAAGTGGATGGAGCGATGGGCGTCCCCGCTCGTCCCTAGTCTCGACTCCCAAATGGACGAGCGACCTTGAGGATTCCCAACTATCCGGGTTCCGCCTACTACACCGCGTGAGCGTTATGGTTTTTCCGGATGAAACCCCAGACGGTAAGGGACTTCTCGCCAAAATCGGAACAAATCGAACGTCTGGATGTCCTCGTTCAGATCGACGGAATACACGATGGGATTCTACGACGGCGAAACGACGGAATCCGCGAAGACGCTCTCAGTTGACGTAACATCGCGATTTCACTCAAAACCCCAAGCCCCGGCGAACAGACGGCGCAAGCTTGTGCTAACGCCTGTGTCTGTTGAAAAAGTCCCTCAGTTGATGCTTGTGGCGGTGCAAGGTTCAAGTTATAAGTAGGCCAGAGTACTCGCTGCTGCTGTTCACCATTACATTTGGAGGCCTGCTGCTCATGATGGGACACCATCCCCGCGCGGAGTCGCTGTTTTACTACTTCCGGCTCGAAGATCAGGTTCCTGAAAATCATCTGCTACGCCTGATCGATCGCCACGTCA
>DASYPF010000011.1:0-12943 GCA_036006905.1 Acidobacteriota bacterium | reverse complement strand
TCGTAGGCGTGGACGTGATCGTGGCCCTAGTCGGTCTTCAACATGTCGAACTGGAAAAACAATGAACAAAATTCAACGTTTTTAACAACTGATAGCAATGAATAATCCTGTAAGTCGGCAGGCACACCAGTCGGCAGGCCTGTGGACCTGTTGACCTGCGGACCTGTTGACTTGCTGACCTGTTGACCTGTGGACCTGTTGACTTGCTGACCTGCGGCCAACCTGCAAACCTGTTAATCCTGAGGTCGGCGATCGGGATTTACGCCGTCGCAGTGGTCTTGCTCCCCATAAAGCCGACATACAGCGAGACGAGCGCGATTACCAGATGCAAAACATCGTCTGCCATATTTAGAGGTATTCCCAGCACCGGCAGCCTGTCCATGGCAAATCCGACGATCGCCACCAAAAGGTACACTATCCCGAAGATTTTAAAATACAGGCGCGCGATGCTTTCTCCGCCCACTGCCGAGAGCAAAGCAAGGGCTCCGGAAAGCAGATGAACTGCGTTGTGACGCTTGCTCACCATGAAGATTCCCAGCAGCATATTGTCCGCCTGATAAAAGCCGAGTGCGCCGATAAGCAGGAAAACAACCCCAAAAACCCAAGCGAGTGTCTTGGCCATAGAAGTACTCTCCTTTTGTTTTCGAAGAAATGGAGGGAAAGCCCGCTTGATGTTAATGACTGAGCGTTACGATTGCAAGTGGGGAATTTTTTAAAAAGTCGAAAATTGAAAGTCGAGGGTTTAAGGTCAAAAAAAGTGAAAGGTCAAAGGTCCAAACTCCCAGGTCGGAGCCCGGAGCGTAAGCGACGGGTCTCGCCGGGGTAACAACTTCTGCCAGAGGAAAGTTTGAATCGTCGACTTACTCTGGCTGGACCCGTCGCTTACGCTCTGGGCTCTGACCTTGGGGTTTGGACTTGCGACCTGTGACCTGCGACTTGCGACCTTCGACTTTCGAACCTTCGACGGCTTATGATCCGATCATGCGGCGTTTGAGATTTCGACCCTGGCAAATTGCAGTGGCCATATTCACAGGCGGTTTCCTCGCGTTAAACGCTGCCACCCATACCATTCGCATCTATCATTGGTTCACACTGCTGGCAATTCCGGCAGCTTTGTGGTCTGGCGAGCGAGGTCGAAAGTTCTTCCTGGATTGGATTCCACTCTTGGCTTTCTGGATCAGCTACGACCGGCTTCGATGGGTGCAGCCCCTGCTGCTCGACCGCGTGGCGGTTCGGTGGCCTTATCGCATCGAGCAGTGGGTCTTTGGATGGTCAAGCAGGGGCGGGGTTCCTCCACACGCCGCGCGCGCCTGGCTGGCGACCGCTGGCGGGACGCCGGCGGGTTCCTGGGTATTGTGGATGGCACAAGTTGTCTATCTTTCACACATATTCGCGGTGCCCGTTCTGCTCTTGATCTGGTGGGTGGCGGGTTTGTCAAGCGAGCAATACCGGGGCAGATTTGCACGTCACCTCTATGCCTTCACGGCGCTCAACGCAATCGGGCTTTTAGGATATGTCGTATTGCCGGTTGCGCCACCGTGGTGGGTGACGCTCTACGGTACGGCTCAGCCATCACCCGAGTTGGTCCGCGGCGCATCGCTGGCTGCGGCCATGGACGGAAGGATTGTTCAAGAAATGATCAAGACGGCTGCGGATTGGTTTGCTGCCATCCCTTCGCTCCACGCAGCTTATCCAACTCTGCTGCTCTTGCTCGGGCGGAAAGACTATGGATGGTCGGTTCTGGCGACAATCGCTCTTTATGATCTGGCGATGTGGATAGCGTGCGTAGCGCTGAATCAGCACTACATCATCGACTTAATTGCCGGAGCAATGGCCGCCGCAGCAGCCTGCTGGATCGGAGACAGGCTATATTTTCGTAGGGGGAATGCTACCGTACATTCACAACAAAATTGGATTGTGAGCTAGCGACCGAACCCTGGTCATACACGCTCCCCTTCCGAATGAAAAAGCCTGCAACCGGTTTGTCGGGAAAAGTTCCGCCGAAGAAAAAAATCAAATCGACTGTATTGAAATTAGAGCCACTTAACGCGACGTACACCAACGGCAGATCTGCGAAGGGATCCTGACTGATGGTGGAATTGCTAAATAGAAAAGCTCCGGGCGATAAGTCGTTCCCCGCCAAGGAGCCAATATAAGCCAAGGCCTTCTTGCCATTAAAATTGACGGTGCCGCTGATGTCCTCTAAGGAAGAGCTCGCCGTGCCAGACACGGAGCCAAAGGACACCACGGCTCTCGAATTCAACGAGCTTAAATCTGTAAAGCTGATGCCGCTGAATGCCAAGTTGACAGTAACGGACTGTGCAAGCGTCGATCCGGTTGGGATATAGCTGCCGCTTCCGGTGATGGTAATAGTCTTGCGGTCCACTGGCGGCACGATCGGATCAGCCTGTTGCGTGTAAAGTTTCGCGACTTCGGTGTGCACAATCGAATTCCGATCGGAAGTCACGATTCCCGATTGAGTGCTGTCACTCGCAAAAGGATTTCCCAGAGGCATGAAAGTAATGTCAGCCGGCCCGTTCAATCCCGACAAAAACACTACCGGAGGCTGGATGGAGCCGGAGATCAAATCAAATCGCTTCACCTGATTGGCTGCCGTATCCACTACGAAAAGAGTCAATCCCGCTGGGCATCTGGTCCCACCGCGCCGGACGGCCAGGATTTCTCCCAGGCCGGGGCTGGTGAAAATGGTGCGCGTCAGTCCTGCTAGATCTCCTTTAAGATTTCCTTGAAGATCGGTGTAGAAGATCTCTCCGGTGCAGGTATCGACGGCAACGCCCTGCGGTCCGGTAGCCATGATGCGATGGCCCCCAAGAGCGGGACCATCAGTCTTGAGCGAATCAAATTGCGCACGAGGCACAATCCGGAGCTGGTTGGCCCCTTGTTCCGCCACGACAAGATCCCCCGTGTCGGTAAAAGCCATCGATGTTGGCTGTGCCAGGCCTTTCACCACTGGGACGGGCGCTTGCTGCGGAACAGCCGGATCAAAGCGATAAATCTGCCCGCTGTCAAATCCCGCAAGAAGCAGCAGTTCTTTTCCTCCTGCAGAGGTAAACGGCAGCATCTTTTCGACCGTATCGCTGATGGACAACAGAGGTTGAACCGCTGTCCCCTTCAACTCAGAAATCCGCGTCGGGCCTCCGCTGGTTACTTCTTTGCCGAGCGCCTGCTGCTCAGCCAGGAAGAAGCGCTTGCTGCTGGACAAGTACGCCACCGCTCGCACGACGGACAGTCCTGACGCGAGTGTCTTTCTCTCCACAATATCAATTGTCGCTCCTGCAGTCTGCGTGCCGTCCGGCGCTCGAGCCAGAAGAGTCAACGTACGAGATTTCGGCGGGCTGGCAGGAGCCGTGTACAGGCCGGTGGTGATATTGATCGATCCGATAGTGTCGCTGGGGTCTGCGGAATCCAGCGACCAAGTCACACCCGCAATGCCCTGAGCCTGGAACTGCTGGGAGCTTTTTGTCTCCAGGACAAGGAGGGATGGGGAGACTTTCAAAGTGGGAAGCGCCGCAGCGGGATTTAGATCACTCAGAATCGGCTGCGGTGGAACATTGGCCAACGCGCTCAAGGTAGTCGTGCCGAAAAGCTCGGTCGCAATAACAGGAACATCGGAGCGAATCAAAATATATCCGCCGGCTGCGCCGTTTGCGGCAGATACCCACTCGTGCAACAGTTTGCTCTCGCGCTGGTTGGGCTTGAGAGCTTTCTTTGTCACACCCCGCAGCGTGCCATCGGCGTTCACGGAATCCACTTCCACGTTGGCCGTCAAAGTGCTGGGATTGAGTACCGCCAGTCCGGTAAAAAATCCGGCTGCTTCTGCCTGGTGTGAGAAGACAGCTCGTGTGACGGGAGCATGTTGCGCAGCCACGATCGCACGCGTGGGATTGCTGCGCGTTCCATAGCCGACATATCCGGTCAGTCCCAGGGCGCTTCCTTCCACTTGCAGCCAACCAACTTGCGTCGCATCCTGCCGGAAACCGAACAGTTCGGCCGCAGAAATCCTCAATATGGCGCCGGGCGGCAACGGACGCTGCACCGTGTTGGCGTTGAGCGCCGGCGGCACAAACAGAGAACCATTTTCCTGAAAGGCGCGGAACGTTGCGATGATCGTCTTGTCGCTCAAGTTAACTATCGTAATTTCAGAAAACCAGTCTGCACCGTCAACCAACTGGGGGAAGTTCAGAACACGCGATTGCGCCTCGACGCGCTGTGCGCCCAGAACCGCCAGTGTGGGGCGTGCACTGTTCTGAACCAGAGCGTCAGCCACCAATTTCACGTCCGATTTGAAGCGCAGGTAAGCGGTATCGGCCGGACGGCTGGGGAAGAGCTCGCCGACTTTCCCTTGCAGCGCGGCCTTCGGAGCTAGCGGCGGCAAGGAAGATGTCAAAGCCGTACTGCCCTCACTGCGATGGAACTCGACGGTGATATTGGCGGGCCCCGTCTCCAGGGTTGACGATTTTGAGATCGGTGCTGATTCCCGTGCCCTCATCAAGCAGCAAAAACAGGGCGTCGGTCAAGCCGGAGGATGGATCCGATCCGTCCAGAGTCTGGAGCGATGTGTCTCCCAGAAGATAAAAACCGGTCAGACCTGTAACCGGAGTGCTGGCCTGGATCCATAGTCGAACCGGGTCAGAGCTGTTTATCAGCGTCGCGGGGGCGCCGAAAATGTCCGAATCACTGAGCAAGAAAGCCCGCTGGCGATGAGCGCCGATGGACAGTTTTGCCGGATTAGTGACACTTGGACTGGTAAAAACCGTTCCGTCGGAACGATAAGCCGTGATGGTTACTTCGGCATCGGTATCAGTCGGATTGGCGATGGCGTAACCGGTAAATTGATTCTGAGCGAATGTCGCGCGTGGAAAATTTAGAACGGAATCAGCACGAAGATGCGCAACAAACAACGGAATGAGATATGCGAAAGCGACAGTAAGATAACGGCGGCCAAACATGAGCACATAACTCCTTGTTGAAACTCCGGGGGACTGGTCTGAATTGCCTGCAACAGGCAGGGTTCAGATCCCAAAACGCAAATCGAAACCTGAAATGATTCGGTTACCGAAACATGCAAGGAAAGTTCTATCGTTTTTGAAAAGAGCTGTCAACGGGCCGCAAGCTCGCCAAAGTGGGCAAGGAAAGCGGAGTCTTTTCCAACAGGCCGGTTGCAGCGGCCTCTGAGGTTGGACATTTCTAGGGCTCTCCTATGTGTTTTTATTTTAAAATTTGTAAATGCCACGGAGTGCGGTGAAAGACCTAACGCAAAGGCGCGAAGGTGCCAAGACGCAAAGCGGGTGAGGGCGACTATATGTGCCGACCTAGGGATCAAACATGCCAAGTTCCACTGACGGGGTGAGCACATATAGTCGCCCTCACCGACTCTGCGACCTTGCGTCTTTGCGCCTTTGCGTTAAGCTTTTCAACGAAAATTTATGAATAATATGGGCGCCGGGGCGGGATCTTTTTTATGGATTCGCAATCCAGGAGTTCGCAAAAAGCGCTCACACTCCTGGCTAATCTCCGGCGGCGCGGCTTTGCCGGGCTAAAGCCGCCGGAAGCGGCCTTGTCCGGGCAGACTGCTGGTGACATCATGCTCGGAAAATCAGCGCGGCCATCTGCTATGAGTTGCTATGAATAAACACCCCTTTAAGGACGCCATCCGCTCGCAGAAAAGTTTATTAACTCCGCTGGAAAAGAAGTGCCTTTACTGGGTTGCGTGCCGGCTTCCGTCGTTCGTTAGTTCGGACCATCTGACGCTGCTCGGATTTTTCGCGATGTTTCTGGCAGGCGTCTCGTATGCCGGAGCACGCTGGAGGCCTTCTGCCTTGTTGCTAGTGAACGTTTGGCTTGCCCTCAATTGGTTTGGAGACAGTTTGGACGGCACTCTGGCACGAACGCGCAACAAACTACGGCCGCGTTACGGTTTTTATGTGGATCACATAGTCGATGCCTTCGGAGCCCTATTTCTGCTTGGCGGTCTGGCGCTGTCCGGCTACATGACACCGGCGGTAGCAATTGCACTGCTCCTCGTTTATCTATTGTTGTCGATTGACCTCTATCTGGCTACCTACACAATCGGGATCTTCGAGCTCTCTTTCTGGATCTTTGGTCCTACTGAATTGAGGATCCTGCTGGCTATTGGCAACATCTTTGTGCTGTTCAAGCGCGAGGTCGAAGTCTTCGGCAGGGAATATTTGTTTTACGATGTTAGCGGCGCGATTGCCACTCTGAGTCTGGCGGTCGTTCTGGTCATCTCGGTAATCCGCCACACGCGCGACCTCTATCAAGCGGAGAAGATCTGAAGAATTGCGGATTGCGGATTGCGGATTGCGGATTTTGGATTGCGGATTGCGGATTGCGGATTGCGGATTGCGGATTGTGGATTGTGGATTGTGGATTTGAAGTGTGGAGGTGAGAAATCGAAATGCTGAATGTGGATTCTCTCGCTGGTCTCGATGAAGTTCGCAAAACCGGTATGGTATTCCTCAGTCCGCCTTCGATATTCCGCAATCCGCAATCCACAATCCGAAATCCGCAATCCGCAATCCACACAATCCGCAATCCACAATCCGCAATCCACAATCCGCAATCCGCAATCCACACAATCCGCAATCCACACAATCCGCAACCCGCAATCCACACAATCCGCAATCCGCAATCCACACAATCCGCAATCCGCAATCCACAATCCGCAATCACAAGGGGGTTCTATGGCACAACACTTCGTTCTTTCACTGGCAGTAGCAGTGGCGCTGGCCGGTTCTGTCTTCGCCCAAGCTTCCGGCGTGATGGATCGCCCTGTTACGGTCGACTATTACTACAAAGCAAAATGGGGTTACGCGGACGAATTTCTGCGACTGTTTTTGAAGAACCATTACCCGGTTCTGAAAAAGCAGAAAGAGAAGGGAAATATTCTGCAGATTCAGATCGTGAAACCTCGCTATCATGCCACTGAAGATGGCCGCTGGGATTATCGGGTGACTCTGGTATACAGAAATCCCGCTGCGATGCTGTCTGGCCCTCTGGGCGAAGCGGAGATGCGCCAGCTCTACCCGGATAAGACTGTATTCGAACGTGAGGAACAGCGCCGCTTTGAGATCCTGCTGGCTCATTGGGACGTTCCGATCGAACCTGTCGAGCCGGAGCAAAGATAGAATAACGAATGTCGAAGTTCGATTGGCGAATGCAGATCAATGGACTTCGGCGACGGCTGACGCCGCTGGCAAGTTGGCAGAATCTTCTTTTTTGACCAAGATTTTCTCTGTGTGATCTTCGCGTCCTCCGTGCCTCTGTGTTGAATGGTCCGATGGGTTTTCACCACAGAGAAACAAAGTGCACCGAGGCTTCACAGAGGACAAACAGCAGATTCGTTTTTCGTTGCCGATGCCGCGGTGGGTTTCAAAAGCTAAGACGCACGGTGGGACTCCGATGAAGAGCAGGCGTTCAATATTTAATGGTCCATCATCTAGATTCGACATTCGACATTCGACATTCGACATTCGTTGGACCTTCGACTTTCGACCTTCGACCTTCGAGCTTTTTATCCCCCTTGCTCTTGTCGGCTTTTCCTTCCTGATGGCGCTTCGCTCTTCCGGTTTTTTCGAGCTGGACGAGTTAGCGCATTACATGAAGGCACGGGAATGCTGGACTGACTGGCGTGAGCTGCTGGATATATGGGGCCGCCCGATGTGTACCGGTCTATTCGCACTCGCCGCGCCGTGGGGATTGAAGGCTGCGCGCTTGCTTGCCATGGTGGTGATGTCTATCGTTGCATTGGGGACAGTCCAATTGTCGACGGGCTTTGTAAAAATGCTTCCCTCCCCTGTTAGACACCATCGCGTGCTGCTGTGGATCTTACTGTTTGCGCAACCGCTGTTTCTGCTCCACAGTTTTGCCGTGATGAGTGAGATGTTGCTTGCCTGCTTGTGGGTTTGGGCGGCTGTCGCCCTCCTACGGGACAGACTGCTTCTGGCGGGTCTGTTAGTAGGCCTGGGCGGTCTGGCACGGCCGGAAGGATGGATTGCGATCGCCTGCTGGCCGGTTGTTCTGGGGCTTGTTGGCAGAAGGCAGAAGGCGGAAGGCAGTAGGCAGAAGGCAGTAGGCGGAAAGCAGAAGGCAGAAAGCGAAAGTCAGAAGGCAGACAGTCACTTGCTGCTTTCTTTCCACCCTCTACTTGTCTTCCGCCACCCTGTGCTTTCCGCCTTCCGCCTTCTGCTTTCCGCCTTCCGCGTTCCGCCTTCTGTCCCAAGTCTCTGTTCAGTAGTCGCCGCCGTAACGCCCACTTTAGCCTGGTGGCTTGCGGGCTGGCGCGTGTTTGGGGGCGCGCTCTGGTTTGTGCAGCGCTGGCCATGGGCGGCACGCAGTCCATATGGGATCACAGCCGGCCGTTTTTTAATCGCTGTGGCGCTGGTTACCATGTTGTGGATGTTGCCGTTTGCGTTCGAAGGAATCCGTTTTCTTTGGCTCCATCACGCCGGCAGCTTCGAATATGAAAGGGCTTTCTGGATTATAGCCGCGCCTCTTCTGGGCTTCCTGATGCTGCACGGAGTCCTGGGCCTTTTCGGACTTTTCGGATCGCTGAGTTTGCCGAGATACTTCGTAGCTGTTTCTCCGTTTCTAGCCTTAGCGAGCTGGATTGGCGTGCATGTGTGGAAGCAGCAGGTGCCTCATACGCGCTTTAAACACTGGTTCTGGGTCGTCATCGTCGCGTTGACACTGACCCCGGCACTCACGTTGTTGTTTGCCGGCCAGTTGCCGATCCCACGCAATGCGCAATTTCGCCGCCTCGATGAGGCAATCGCATGGTTACAACAACATCAAAGAATGGCCGGCCTGATGCTCGATCCTGATCCCGAACATGTGATAGCGGCTCATCCATATGTCTATTATCGATTAGGTGTCCCGCTCAACTGCTATGGCCATCGGTTGTTGTTCGCCGCCGGATCCTTGCGGGCTGCCCCTCCTGGAAGTTTAGCAATCGTGGAAAATGTCATTTGGCAATTTGACGGATTTGCCAAATCGGAAGAACTAACTGCATGGGGTTACCGGAAGATCTGGACTTCCGATAACCCAAAGGCTACGGGCAGGTCCGCTTGGGTGAACCTGCTGCCGGGAGGCCACCTGCTTTCTCTGGTAGGTGATGCCGCGGAAGTTCAAATATGGGTAAAGCAGTGGTAAGTTCGAATGACGAAGTACGATTTTCGAATGATGAATTTTCCCATTTTTGAGTGCGAATGGACTGGCTTGAATTAAAAGCGCCGAGGTCCTTTCTTCGGGTCGCGAAAATCGGCATTTGAGGTTCTTTCTTCACATTGTGTCATTCGACATTCGCACTTCGAAATTCGAACTTTTTAATAGACCGCTCTTTGAATGATGGACAAGCCTGTAGCTCTTCCAAAGCGTGCCAGCGGTATCTTGCTTCACCCAACTTCGTTGGCTGGCAGGCACGGCATCGGGGATTTGGGACAGCCGGCGTATCGCTTTGCAAATTTTCTTGCCGCCTGCGATCAGAGCTTCTGGCAAGTGCTTCCGCTTGGCCCTCCCGCTTACGGGAATTCTCCATATCAGTGCCTGTCAAGCATGGCGGGCAATCCCCTCTTGGTGAGTCTTGAGATTTTGGTCGAGGAGGGATGGCTTTCGCAGTCCGATCTGAAAGGCGCGCCACGCTTTCCGGAAGGAATCGTCGATTTCGGGAAAGTGATTCCCTTCAAGCAGAACCTCTTGAAGAAAGCGGCGCGCAATTTCGCCCGAGAGGCCTCAGGCTCGGGCGAATCGGCGTTTGAAGAGTTCTGTTTGTCCAAGAAGAACTGGTTGGACCTCTTTGCCGAATTCATGGCCCTCAAGGACGCCAATGGCGGAGCAGCATGGACAGAATGGAAACGGCGCTCCCATCCGGATTCGCCCGACGTTTATGCGCACAAGTTCATACAATTTAAATTCTTTGAGCAGTGGCATTCTCTCCGGAATTATTGTCACGACCGCGGAATTGAAATCATTGGGGACGTGCCGATCTTCGTGGCCCATGACAGCGTGGATGTCTGGGCTAATCCGGAGGTGTTTGATCTGGACAAAGATGGAAACCAACGCGCTGTGGCCGGCGTGCCCCCGGATTACTTCAGCGCTACGGGTCAGCTTTGGGGAAATCCTCTCTATCGTTGGGACGTCTTGGCCAGGAACAATTATGCGTGGTGGACCGAGCGCGTGAGAGCCGCATTTGAATTGGTCGATGTAGTGCGCCTCGATCATTTCCGGGGTTTCGAAAAGTATTACGCGGTTCCCGCGGCCGCAACAACTGCCATCGACGGGAAATGGCTGCCCGGTCCGGGATCAGCGCTGTTTGAGGCGCTGGAGGAGTCGCTGGGCGCATTGCGCATCATTGCCGAAGATTTGGGCTTCATCACCCCGGAAGTGGAACGGCTCCGCGAACAGTTCGGGTTTCCGGGAATGCGCGTCTTGCAGTTTGCCTTCGGCAATGATTCGCAGGCGGACAAATTCAAGCCTTACAATTACGAGAAGAATTGTGTCGTGTACACCGGCACGCACGACAACGACACGGCGGTCGGGTGGTTTGCCAGTTCGGGCGCGCGCGACAGCACGCGCACGGCGGACCAGATCCGTGCCGAGCGCCAATTCGCGCTGGACTATCTGAACAGTGATGGGCGGCAAATCCATTGGGATTTCATCCGGGCGGCACTCTCATCAGTGGCCAACACGGCCATTATCCCATTGCAGGACGTCCTCGGGCTCGGTTCAGAAGCGAGGATGAATCTGCCTGCCAGCATCGGCAATAACTGGACCTGGAGGATTCAAAAGGAACAGTTGAAACCGGAGATGGGTGAACGGTTGTTGAAGATGACCAAGATCTACGGGCGTTCCCGCGAAAAGCGAGAAACGGGTAAACAGATTTTTGCCACAGATTAGCGCGGACGGATGCGGATGCCTTCAGCTCCTAACAATAAGAGATCGGAAGGACTGGAGGCCTTTGTGTCCTTGGTGTCCTTGGTGGTTAAAAACCTTTCACCACAAAGGACACTAACGACACAAAGGTCAATTGTCCAAATTAAAGACTCCTGTTGTTGACGTCAATGATGGGAGCACAGGGTCCTCTTGGCACCAGGTCAGTAAGTCAGCAGGTCAGTTTGACTTGGATTCTCAGCGGGCTTGCAATATTTATGCGGGTCATTCAAGAATGTCCGAATCGTCAGTTGTGTAATGTTCAGCCCATCGATGATAAGAGGCCTTAGCTTATGAAGCTCACCCCTATTGACTGGACCATCATGCTGGTCTACTTCGGCTTTGTGCTCGGCGTTGGTTTCGCGTTGAAGCGCTACATGAAGACGAGCACCGATTTCTTTCTGGCTGGACGCTCCATTCCCGCGTGGGTCGCAGGATTGGCTTTCTTGTCGGCCAACCTGGGCGCGCAGGAGGTCATTGGGATGGGCGCGTCAGGCGCCAAATACGGGATCGCCACCAGTCATTTCTACTGGGTGGGAGCAATCCCTGCGATGGTGTTTGTCGGTGTTTTCATGATGCCTTTTTATTACGGGTCTCGTGCCCGTTCCGTGCCGGAGTATCTGCAGATGCGTTTCGATGAAAAAACACGCGCACTCAACGCTATTTCCTTTGCAACCATGACCGTTTTCTCATCGGGCATCTCCATGTACGCGATGGCCAAGCTGATCCAGACGCTGCACGTCCTGGACGGCACATTTGAAGGTTGGGGCATTTCGCCCGCGTGGATTTTTCATGTCAGCATTGTCGTCTCGGCGGTCATCGTCGTCGCTTACATCCTGCTGGGCGGGCTGACCAGCGCGATTTATAACGAAGTGCTGCAGTTCTTCTTGATCGTGGCCGGTTTTCTGCCTCTGGTGTGGCTGGGACTGAAAAACGTAGGAGGCTGGCAGGGCGTGTCGCAGAAGGTGCCTCCCGGCTTCAGTCACGCCTGGGTCGGCATGGGAAATCCCCATACTAATCCTTTGGGTGTGGAGTGGTTCGGCATGGTGATGGGTCTGGGCTTTGTTCTTTCGTTTGGTTACTGGTGCACCGATTTCCTGGTGGTTCAGCGCGCCATGGCCGCCGATTCGATGAGCGCTGCGCGTCGCACGCCTTTGATTGCGGCCCTGCCGAAGATGATGATCCCCTTTCTGGTCATAGTGCCCGGACTGATTGCCGTGGCTCTTCCCACCGAATATAGAGGCCCGTTATTCGAGAGCATTAGCGCCAGCGGACAGCTTTCGGTCTCGCAATCAAGACCAACCGGGAGAGGATTGATTCCCCCCAAGATGGACGAAGACACCGGGCGGCCCAAATTGGATAAAAACGGAAATGTCGAGCTGGATTACGATCTGGCGATTCCCAACATGCTGCTTCATTATTTTCCAACAGGAATTTTGGGCCTGGGACTCACCGCGCTGCTGGCAAGCTTCATGTCGGGAATGGCAGGCAATGTAACCGCTTTTAACACGGTGTGGACCTACGACATCTACCAGTCATACGTCAAGCGGGGCGCCAGTGATCGGCATTACCTGTGGATGGGCCGGATGGCGACCATTTTTGGAATCGTCCTTTCGATAATGGCGGCTTACATGGCGACCCGTTTCAACAACATCATGGACATGCTGCAGTTGGTATTTGCGTTCGTCAATGCGCCGCTGTTTGCGACATTTCTGCTGGGCATGTTTTGGAAGCGGACCACCGGGCACGGCGCATTCACCGGCTTGTTGGCGGGGACGATTGCGGCCGCCATTCATCAGGGAGTTACTCTACCGCAAGGCGCGAGCACAGGCGTCAAAGGTGGTTGGCTCGCCATCACCCATCTCTATCCTAGTGAAATGGCGCAGAATTTTTGGACAGCGATCTACGCATGGAGCACGTGCTTTGTTGTAACCATTGTGGTGAGCCTCGTGACAAAGCCGCGTCCCGAGAAGGA
>DASYPF010000010.1:0-7936 GCA_036006905.1 Acidobacteriota bacterium | reverse complement strand
CGCGTCCTCGTCTCCCCGCGTCCCCGAGTCCTCGTGTCCCCGTGTCCCCGTCTCCCCGTGTCCCCGCGTCCCCGTGTCCCCGCGTCCCCGTGTCCCCGCGTCCCCGTGTCCTCGTGTCCCCGTGTCCCCGCGTCCCCGAGTCCTCGTGTCCCCGTGTCCCCGAGTCCCCGTGTCCCCGAGTTCCCGAGTCTCCCTTCTCCACCTAGAACCGGCCCGGCGCGTGTTCCTTCAAATATTTGCGTGTGTAAATGATGCGATGGATGACCGTCCAGTTTGACAGCACAGCGAGGATCCAAACGGCGGCATCCATGCCATGGAAGAGCGCTCCCAGGATCAAAATGACAACCCGTTCCGGGCGCTCCAGAAATCCCACTTTGCAACCGGGAATCAGACATTCGGCGCGAGCACGAGCGTAACTGGTCAGCACCGATCCCATCAGCGCCACGCCGGAAAGCACCACGTAAGTCAGGCGATCAGAGCGTCCATAGTAGATGATCAGACCCAGCATCACGATGAAATCGGAATAGCGATCCACCATCGAGTCGAGGAACGCTCCATAGGTGGTCTCCGATTTCGAGACGCGCGCCACCGCCCCGTCCAGCATGTCAAACAGTCCCGCGATGATCAGCAGGGCACTGGCATATCCAAAACGACCCATGGCCAGAGCCGAAGCTGTGAAGATGCTCATCACCACGCCGAAAACGGTGAGCACGTTTGGATTGATTTTGAACAGGGAGAGAAGCCAGACGATCTGATCGATGATGAGCTTGCAGCCCTGCCCAATCTTTGCCGTTATCATGCGTCAAAATATCTGAAATTTGACGGTCAGGTACTTCTTTGGATTCTTGCGGAAGTCGTAGATCAGCTTCACCATTTCAGAGGAGGCCTGATTGAGATTATTGTACATCTCTTGATCCTTGGCCAGCTTCCCCAGCGTGCCTTTGCCCGCATTTATGTCTTCGAGCAGCGCATTGACCCTCTGTAAAGAATCGCGGACGTTTTGATAAAGCGCCTCATCCCGATACAGCTTGCCTAAATTGCCCTC
Organism: Acidobacteriota bacterium; assembly: GCA_036006905.1. GTDB lineage: Bacteria > Acidobacteriota > UBA6911 > JACQSX01 > JACQSX01 > DASXTB01. The sequence goes on along the minus strand of DASYPF010000010.1, from coordinate 6,891 downwards.
GCCTCTGTCGACGCGCGCAATCATGTCATCAACCCGCCCTGCAGTCGAATTGGCACGATCGTAAATGGCCGTGTCATTGATGAACTTGCCGAGGGACCCTTCCTTCGAATTAATGCGATCTACCACCACTTCGAATTTATCGGCAGTAGCCGCCAACGAATCGTACACCTGACTGTCGGTCATGAATTTCCCCAGCGTTCCACGACCCTGTTGCACACCAGTCAGCAGTGTATCGGCGCTCCCTACTGTCTTCTGCGCCGAGAGAACCGTGCTGTTGAGATTGTCATAAAAAGCGGGATCATTGATGAATTTTCCAATGCTCCCCTGACCCTCATCAAACTTGGCCATGACGCTTTCCAGTCTGTTCGACAAAACTCCAAAATTGGCGATGATGTCATCGACGCCTGTCATAATCTGACGGATGTCGGTCACCTTGCTTCCGGCAATGATAATAGTGCCGTCCTTGTCCCGTTCCGGTGGCAGGCTGCTGCGGCCTAGAGAGATATCAATGTACTTGTCCCCCATCAAGCCGACGCTTCCCAGACTGACATTGGAATCACGCCGAATCATGCTTTCGTATTTTTTTTCAAGCACCAAGGTTACTTCGATGTTCTGCAAGCTGCCTTTGGCGTTCTCCAGCTTGGTTTTGGCATTGTCTAACTCGCGCATTTCCGATTCCGTGATCGACTGGAAGCGGTCGATGTCCTTCTGCATGACGCGCGCTTTCTGCGGATCCTGCTGCAGCAGCTTTTCGTACTGCTGGCGCATCGCGTTGAGTTGATCGCGCCGGCCGAGCAGCCGCGCCTGCATGATCTCAAGTCTTTGCGTGCTTTCGTTGATTGCCTGCTGGGCCTGCCGATTCGCCTCGGTGGGCGGCGTGTCTCGGGCAATTCTGACGTCGCTTACATTTCCCACCTCCACTCCCTGGAGCATCACAACATCGCCGCTCTTCAGGCCTGAAACACCAGCCAGGTAGGTCTTCGCTTTTATCTTGGGGGTGAATATGCTGACGTTCCCGATGGAAAGAATGCCCACGGCGGCAATGATCAGAGCGATCATTACGAAGATCCCCACCTTTAACTGCGCCCACGTAAATCTTCCTTTTCGATCCATAATTAACACTCCTCAGGCGAGAAATTCCTTGATGTACTGATCCTCAAAATTCCTCAATTTCTCGTCTGTACCTTCAAATAAGATTTTACCATCTCGGACCATTGCAAATCGGGTATTAATCAGGCAAAGCTTGCCGTCTTCCCCCAGGAATTCCACTTCGCCGCCCGGTCGAACTACGGCAAACTTGCTGGCTAGAGTAAAAGCAGCTTTCAAATCATGAGTGACAAATATCGAACTGACGCCCTCTAAATCGCGCAGCTTAATCATCAACTCGCAGATGGTTCGCATAGTGATGGGATCCAGGCCTGCCGTGGGTTCGTCATACAGCATAATTTTGGGATTTCCCACAAGAGCGCGGGCAATGGCCACGCGCCGGCGCATCCCTCCGGAAAGCTCCGCCGGCATTTTGTCGACGGCATCCTCGAGGTCGACAAAGCCCAAGAGGCGCCGCACTACCGCTTCGACTTCCTCCTCGTTGAAAATTTGCTCCTCGCGCAATTTATAGGCGACATTTTCTCCTACAGTGAGTGAATCGAACAGCGCGCCTTCCTGGAAGACCATCCCGATTTTTTTTCGAACTCGCATCATTTCTTCTTCTTTCAGCGGGACAATGTCTTCTCCGTCAACAAAAATCTGCCCGGAATCCGGTTTTTCCAGCCCCAAGATGAGCTTGACGATTGTGGACTTTCCCGAACCACTGCCACCCAGGATCACTTTGGTCTCTGCCTTTCCGACATCGAGGTTAATCCCGCTGAGGACGGTCTGGTCCCAGTAGGACTTGGTCACGTCGATCACTTTGATGATAGGGAAGTCAGGGGTGAAATTCGACATCAGTGGTATAAGAAATCGAGCATGATTTTCCCTACGAAGAAGTCAGCGGCGATGACCAAAATAGAAGACAGCACCACAGCCTGAGTTGTGGAACGGCCCACACCCTGGGTCCCTCCGTAGGTCCGCAAGCCGCAGTAGCAGCCCACGATGGCTATAATGAAACCGAAGATGAACGGCTTGCTCAGTCCTTCGACAACATTCTTGTAGTCGAGTCCTTTCAGTGCCGAAGACCAGTAGAGATTGGTGCTCAGGCGCAGCCGGTAAGCGGACACAAGCCAGCCCCCAAGCAAACCAAACAGATCCGCCATTACCGTCAGCAGAGGTACCATTGTGGTGGCGGCGAACACTCGCGGCGTAACAAGTTTTCGTGTCGGGTCGGTTCCCAGCGCCCGCATTGCGCTAATTTGCTCGGTAACGACCATCGAGCCAAGTTCGGATGCAATGCCTGAACCATTGCGGCCGGCAATCATTAATGCGGTCAGCACCGGTCCCAATTCCTTAATCAGCGAAAGGCTCACCAGTTGCCCGGTCAGGCCAACGGCGCCAAATGATTTTAACGACTTTGCCGACTGCAGCGCCAGGACCGCTCCGGTGAAGAACCCCGTCAGCGCGACGATCATCAGCGAACCGACACCGATGGCGTCCATTTGCAGGAGGGCATCAGAGTAGTAGCGGGGTTTGCGGAAGACGTTGCTTACCGCGCGAACGCTCAGCAGGAAGAACTCCTGAACCTCATAAACAGCCCGAAAGATAAAGTTCATTGTCTGCGGTTGGACTGGCTCAATTCCTTATGTAACCGAAAGGTTCAGAAGAGGTTATCATGGTAAGCGAAGCAATCAGGAGAATCAAGTCTTGACAGGGCTCGCGGTCGGCACCTATTTTAACTTTTTTTATTTCAGTTATTTCCCATGACTATGGTTCGTTTTCTTACGGCCGGCGAATCGCATGGTCGAGGATTGGTAGTGGTGCTAGAAGGAATGCCCGCCGGTGTTCCGTTCGACGTTAATGCGATTCATTACGACCTGAAGCGCCGCCAGGGAGGGTATGGGCGAGGGGGCCGGATGAAGATAGAATCGGACCAGATTGATCTGGTTTCCGGTGTTCGATTCGGCCTGACAATCGGCAGTCCCATCTCGTTTATTATCTGGAACAAGGATTGGCAGAACTGGCAGGAAGCCATGTCTGTTCTGGAGGATATTCCTCCCGAAAAGCATCGTGCAGTGACTCGTCCCCGGCCTGGTCACGCCGACCTGACCGGAGCGCTGAAATACAATTTCCGCGATATCCGTAATGTACTGGAGCGCAGTAGTGCCCGAGAGACCACGGCCCGCGTGGCGGCCGGCGCCATCTGCAAGCTGCTCCTGGAGCCATTTGGTATCCTGTTTTACAGTCACACGGTTTCCATACAGAAAGTTGAAGTAAAACCTGAAGTGATTCCTGCATTCGATGATCAAATAAGGCAAAAAATCGAGAACTCGCCGGTACGGTGCATGGACCCGGAAGCTGAGAAGCATATGATCGAGATCATTGACCAAGCGATTAAAGAGGGCGATTCTGTCGGCGGCTCTTTTGAAGTTCGAGTGTGCGGCGTACCTCCCGGTTTGGGCTCATACGTGCACTGGGACAGAAAGCTGGACGGGCGCCTGGCCCAGGCGATGCTCTCGATTAACGCTGTCAAGGGCGTAGAGGTCGGATCGGTGCCGGATCGCGCAGAGCGGACCGGTATCGCGTTCCACGATGAGATTTTTTACGACAATGAATCGAGGCGCTTCCATCGCGGCTCTAATCGCGCTGGCGGGATTGAAGGAGGAATGACTACCGGCGAAGACATAGTAATACGGGTTCACATCAAGCCGATTCCCACCTTGAGACGACCGTTGCGTTCCGTGGACATTCAATCCAAGGAGGCATTTGACGCAGTTTACGAGCGCTCAGATACCTGTGTCGTTCCGGCGGCAGGTGTCATCGGAGAAGCGATGGCGGCATTGGTTCTTGCCTGCGCGTTCCTGGAAAAATTTGGAGGTGATTCGCTTGAAGAAGTGACTCGCAATTATCGCGGCTATTGCGAGCAACTGGAAAACTTCTAGTTGCAGTGGTCAGTTGTCCGTTGTCCGTGGCCCATTGTCCGATGAGTCGCAAGTCGCAGGTCGAAAGTCGAAGGTCGTCGGCCGCTATAGCTCCTCACAGAACAACTCTTTTGTTCTGACTTGCGACTTTCGACCTGCGACTCATTGGGCGACGAATCACGAACTACAGACAACTGATCACTGAGCACCGGGAACTGACCACTGCCAACTGGCAACTGATCATGCGGATTCTTTTCATGGGAACTCCAGAATTTGCGGTTCCCTGCCTTGAGGCCTTGGCCCGCTGGAAGCCCGGCGCCGTTATTGGTGTCATCTCACAACCTGACAAGCCCCGGGGGCGTGGAATGACCGTCGCAGAAACACCCGTTAAGACGGCGGCGCTTCGGCTGGGCTTGCCTGTTTTTCAACCGGCCCGCATCAAGGGCTCTGAAGCGGAACAGCTCTTGGAGCACCTTGCGCCGCAGCTCGTTGTGGTGGTGGCATACGGAAAAATTCTCCCAAAATGGTTCCTTGACTTCCCCGTCTTTGGCGCGATCAATGTTCATGCTTCCTTGCTGCCGCGCTACCGCGGGGCGGCGCCTCTGCAGCATGCTATTTTGAACGGAGAAGTCACGACTGGCGTTACGCTGATGTTGATGGACGAAGAGATGGACACTGGCCCGATTATCAGTCAGATGGAGTTTCCCATTTATGAAAACGAGACGGCCGGAGAATTGGCGGAGCGAGTCAGCATTCACGCGTCAGAATTTCTTGTTCGGGAATTGCCACACTATTTGAGCAAGGATCAACAGCCTGCGCCCCAAAATCCGGAGTTGGCCACTTATGCTCCTCCCTTGAAGAAAGAAGATGGGCAACTGCGTTTTGAACGTTCCAGCCTGCGCTTGCATAACCAGGTGCGCGCGATGAATCCGTGGCCAATCGCATTCTGCCGCCGCGAGGATGAACTGCTGCTGGTCCATCGCAGCTACCTGCCCCGGAACGGGCATGCCACCGGCGTTCCTGGCGAACTGATTTATGTCAATGAAGACTCAATGCTGGTGCAGTGCGGTAATGGGGTGCTGGCTCTTTATCAGGTGCAAGCGCCGGGTAAGAGGATCGTGTCAGGACGCGATTTTGCGAACGGGTTCCGTTTGAAGCCAGGATTCCGATTTATGGAAGGATAATCTGATTGCGGATTGCGGATTGCGGATTGCGGATTTCGGTTTGAGGAATGGCGAACCTAGATGCAGCGTCGCCGTGTAGTAAGAGTCTTTGACCACCAGGGACACTAAGGGCACCAAGAAAGAAATCGAATCACCTTTAGTGTCCTTGGTGTCCTTTGTGGTTAAGTCTTTAACTACCTCGAGAGACGGAGCATGCGTTGTTGCGATCTGCCTTTAAATGTTCGATTGGCGCCACCAATGTCTAGAAAGAGGAGCGATTCCAAAAACAGAACTCCGCATTCGGAAATCCGCATTCCACACTCGAATGCTCGATCGGTAGCGGTAAACCTCCTGCTGCAAATCGATGTGGGGCGTCTCTCTTCTCAGGACCTGTTCTCGCACGAAGATCTTTCCGCGTTACCGGACAATGAGCGAGCCCTTGCCTACGAGATAGTCCTGGGGACTTTGCGTTGGAGGTCGACGATCGATTGGCTCATCGAAAAGGCCGGCAGCAGGGAAATAAAAAGAATCGATCCGGTTCTATTACATATTCTGCGAAGCGCGGTTTTTCAATTGCGTTTCCTCCACAAAGTTCCTGAATACGCGGCCGTCGATGAAGGCGTAGAGCTGGCTCATCGGCGCAGCGCGCGTGCCGCCGGCTTTGTCAATGCCGTGCTCCGGCAGTATCTGAGAACCAAGCCGGAATTACCAGAAGGCCAAAGCGTGAATGCCGTGAGCGCCAGAACCAGCCATCCCGCCTGGCTGCTAAAAAGATGGATAATGAGGTTTGGAGAAGACCGGGCGGAACGCATCGCTTTGGAAAACAACTGTTCTCCGGATGTCGCCATCCGTTGGAACATCGCCAGAGGTGACATTCCGCCACAGGTGAGAAGTCAGAGGGGGTTTCATCCCTGTCCCAGTCTGTACGGTTGTTTTCATCTGGGAGAAAGGCCAGTTGTCGGAATCGAAGGTGAGAATTTTGTATACCAGGACGAAGCCTCGCAATTGGTGGCGCATATCCCCAGCGCTTCGAGCAATCCATCCTCAATCTTAGATGTGTGCTCGGCTCCCGGTGGTAAGGCTGTGCTGTTGGCGGAAAGATTTCTGCGCGCGCACACGGTACTGATGGATTCAAGCCTGCGGCGCTTGAAGGTGGCGCGCGAACGGATTCAGAGATGGGGAGGCCGGCGGATGTGTTACGTGGTCAATGATGCCACAGTTGCAATGGTTTCGCGACGGCAGTTCGCACTGGTCTTCGTGGATGCCCCCTGCAGTGGTCTGGGCACGATTCGCCGAAATCCTGAAATCAAATGGCGAGTCACGGAAAGGACTCTGCTCTCTCAGCGAGAGAAGCAGCGCAAGATTCTTGAAAATGCCTCGCAACAGGTCGCGCCGGGCGGCCAACTGGTCTATACAACCTGTTCGACCGAGCCGGAAGAAAACGAACAGGTGGTAGATGAGTTTTTGTCCGGCAGTCTGAATTTTCGAAAGCAATCAATCGAATCCGAGGAAGTCAGTTCTTATGTGTCCCATTGTGTCTTTTCGACAATGGGGAGGTATCCGGAGATCGACGGCTTTTTCGCGTTTCTTTTGCGGCGCCGGTGAAGGTTTCGCGTTCTGGGTCCCGGGTTTCGGGTTCCGAGTCCCGGGTTTCAGGTTCAGGGTTCCAGGTCGAAAGTCCAAAGTCAGAGCCCGGAGCGTCAGCGACGGGTCCCGCC
>DASYPF010000009.1:0-4668 GCA_036006905.1 Acidobacteriota bacterium | reverse complement strand
AACCGGTGGTCTTCGCTTCGCTCCGATCACCGGCTACTTTCTGCAAACCCTCCGGGTTTTAAGCTCGTCTGATGAATTTCGCCGCGACCCAGCCCAGCAAAATCAACACAGCGAGCACGGCCCAGTTGTATTGGTCGCCGTAAGCTACGCCGGGAAAATGATTGCTGATCATTATGAACACGACTGGCACGGCCATGAACGTGTTTTGTTTTGAGCGCAGCTTTGCCTGAGCACTCAACGCGTCGTCCGGTTTCTGCCCGGCGTTGAGCGCGGCAATCATTTTTTTCTGCGCCGGCAGGATTCGCATCCAAACGTTCGCCGCCATGATCGTGCCAAGCAACGCGCCCAGGTGAATGTAAGCCGCGCGTCCGCTGAAGACCCGGCATAAGCCGTAAGTCACGCCGACAATCATCAGGTAGGCGATTACCGCAAAAACCTTCTCGTTCTTTCTTAGCGGCGAAAGCATCATCAAATCGTAGACAATCCAGCCTGCAACCAGCACTCCGATTCCTACTCCGATTGCCGCACCCACGCTAATGTCTGAAACATCCGTGTCGACCAGGGCGCCGCCGCCGATGTAGTAGACGAGCACCAGCAGCGCAAAGCCGCTGAGCCAGGTGGTACCGGCTTCCCAGCGAAACCAATGAAGCGTGCGCGAAACGAGATCCGGCACTTTACGTTTCTCGACCACGTAGAAGCCGCCGCTGTGCACCATCCAGATTTGTGCCGTCTCCCCGGTATTCCGAACGGCTTTCTCTTCTTCGCTGAGGCGCGCATCGAGCCAGGTGAAATAGTAAGTCGTGCCCACCCACATGATGCCGGCGAAAACGTGAATCCAGCGGAGGATCAAATTGAGCCATTCGCTAAGAGTTGGATTGATCATTTTGTAGCGGTAGCTTCCCGCGGCTTCGCAAACTAACAGTTTGCGTTACAGTTTCTAGCTGCCGCGGTAGGTGGAGTAGCCATACGGACTGATCAAGAGCGGCACATGATAATGTTGGGCCGCGTCATCGATTTTGAATACGACTGTAACCTGCGGATAAAAATACTCGATGTCGAGTTCGGTGAAATAGTGTTCGGTGTCGAAAACCAGCCGGTAGGTTCCCCCCGACAGCGGTTCTTCAACCAGAAAGAACGGTTTCACCCGGCCATCCTCGTCGGTCCAGGCGTGACTCAACTCGGCCCACGTTTCATCCGTGTTCTGGATGTCCAGATGGACAGCGACGCCACCGGCGGGCGCGCCGCGCGAAACGTCGAGGATGTGCGTTGAGATGGTGCTCATTTCAGCGTCTGGAGTCTACAGTCTGCGGTCGAAAAAACAAGAAGAATTTACGCAAAGCAGCGGGACGCAACCATCGGCGTTCGGACCCATCGTCTCAGCCGGCCAGGAGCTTTCTTAGCCGCAGCTCGGTAATCTTCGCCTGTTCCGCTGCCGCCATTCGCAACTCCACAGCTGCATTGTTTTTCAAACGATCCTGCAGGATTGCCAGCATCTCTTCAGAGCTCTTTCCCGAGGCGCAAACAATGAAGATGTAACCAAACTTTTCTTCATACGCGCGGTTCAAGTCGGCAAGCTCATCCAACGTCTGCTGCGCGGAATTGCGAATGCCCGATTGCTCGTCTTCAGACCATCGCTGGGCTTCGACGGCAGTCGGGGCCGCCGCTTTCTTCTCTCCTATTTTCGGATGATTGTGAAATGCTTCGAGCCAGTCCCCGGAATCGAGTGACCACCAGATGCGATCGGCTTTGGCAATCAACTCGTCAAGGCTCGCGAACGGACGTGCGGATGTCACTTGCCGCGCCCAGTTCTTCGAGCCGCAGCATTTTAGAAACTCTGATTCGGCTCGACTCGATGACAACGCGTTCAACGAAGCCAATTCAAGATCCAATTAGGGAACGATCCTTTCAAACGTCAAGTGATTGGCTGGGACCGCGGGCGCCCTCGCCCGCAATGAGCGCGAAGCGCGAACCGGATTTGTAACGCATGCAGCGAAAAACTGCGGCCGTCGGCGCGTCTGCGGGCGGGACGCCAGCGGTCCCAGCCAATCACTTGACGCTAGGCGAGCTTCCCATAAACCCGCAACCGGCTCACGCCGCCATCTGGAAAAATATTGAACCGCAGATGCGAAACGGTTCCAGCATCCAAAAGCTCGCTTTCAAAAAAGTGCCTAGTGTGGGCTTGTAGTTTGGTGCGCGGCAGAACGCTTTGCCAGACTACGGATAAGTCAGTCAGATTGTCTTCCGGCAAATCGCGCGCATTCGTTGCTTCGAGCGCGCAGCTCTCGGGAAAATTTCCTTTGAACCACGCAGTGTCAACTTCAAGGCGACAAATTTGGCCGGGCCTGCCAAGCCTGATGATTGTCCAATCGTGACCGGGTCCGCGGCGGCGTTTTGTTTCCCAGCCATCACTCATATTCGCCGCCCGGCCGGGCATGATCAAATTGTGGCGATGGCCAAAGAACATATCGCTGCACGCGAGCACGATCCCGCCATTCTCAACTGCCGCGAGATCGATGTCGCCTCCAGGGCGTTCAATCCGATCCCAGTTGGGAACTACCTCTCCGTAAACTCTTAAGCGCGCTACGCCTCCGTCAGGGTAAATCTTGAACCGCAAATGCGTGAAGCGTTGCTCGCTTTCAATGGCGAAGGGATTTTGCGTGTCTCCCGAGAGCGGTAACTGAGGCAAAATTTGAGTCCACTGAATAGATTCGTCCAACAATTCTTCATTCGTCGGTAAACCATCCAGCGTGCAAGCCTCCAGTGAACAATGCTCCGGATAATTGCCGCGGAAGAAACTGGTATCGACCACCACCCCGCGAATTATGCCCGGCAAGCCGAGACGGATGAGGCACCAGTCAAAGCCCGGCGTGCGACGTCTGCGCGACTCCCAACCGTCCATCCACTTTCCCAAATCGGTGTACTTGTCTTCGATGAAGATGGGAGCGGCAGCCTTAAGAAGATTTTCCTTTGGCGCAAAAAAATCATCGTTGGCGAAGAGTACGGCGCCGCCAAGTTTTTCTGCAGCCAGATCAACCAGTTCAGTAAAGTCCATTTGCTTCTAACCTTCGGGATAAAAGACAAAGATGGTGCAGCCGGTTTTCGACTGCGGCACGTGCGAAGAGCCTTTAGGATTATGAATGAAACTACCGGCGGGATAATCGCGAACGCCGTCATTGAAGACGCCGGAAACTACATAGACCTCTTCGGGCCCCGGCTCATGAAGATCGATTCCCTCCCAACAAGCGCCCGGATCGATCTCGACAACCTGCGCAGTCGCTCCACTCTGCGCTTGCCAGAGCGTTCGCACCTTGATGGTTCCGCCGAATTTCTCCTTTACGGGCGCGTCTTCGGTTAGCGCCCATTCAATGTCAGCCATGGGGTTCTCCGTTGGTAGCGCAAACTGACAGTTTGCATTGATTGACCCACCTGCCTCGTTACGAGCCGTTCGCAAGCTAACAGTTTGCGTTACGCCAGGAATAGTCCGCGCGGTGCGTCGATGAATTCGCCGTTATCATATATCTTCCGGCCACGAAGAAAAGTTTTCTCTACCACCCCATCTAAAACTCTGTCCTGATACGGGGTCAGCTTATGGCGATGTTGAAGCTCGGCGGCCTCAACTCGAAACTGCTTCTTGGGATTCCAAATGACGAAGTCGGCATCGTAGCCTACGGCGATGGAACCCTTTCGGCGTTCGAGTCCGACAAGTTTTGCGGGGGCGCTACACAACCAGCGCGCCACGTCGTCGAGATAGAAACCGCGGCGCCTGCTCTCCGTCCAAACAATCGGCAAGCGCAGTTGCAGAGAAGAAATGCCACCCCAGGCCCCCAGGAAATCGCCACTCTCTCGCAGCTTCATTTCGGGCGGGCACGGTGAATGGTCCGAAACAACCATATCGATTGTTCCCTCGCCCAGGGCGGTCCAGAGTTGTTCACGGTTATCACGCTCGCGAATTGGCGGACAACACTTGAATTCCGTGGCGCCGTCAGGAATTTCTTCGGCGGCGAAGCTTAAATAATGCGGGCACGTTTCCGCCGTGATTTTCAGCCCTGACGCTTTCGCGTCGCGGAGCAGCGCCAGAGAATCGGCGGATGAATGGTGAACAATGTGGACCCGAGCGCCAAACTCTCTACTCAATTTGATCATTAACGCAACGGCTTCATCTTCTGCCGCACGCGGACGAGACGCGAGGAAAGTTGCGTAACGCGTAGGAGAAACATTTTTGTCTGAGGACTGTTCTTCTGAGGGTGGACAGGCAGGAATGCCGGCCCTGCTTATTGGTCCGGGAACTTCAGCGTGAACAATTAACAGCGCCCCGAGCCTCGCCAACTCCGGCAGTGCTTCGCGCAGATCGTCCTCAGTAACATTTGGGAATTCATCGACGCCGGAATGAATTAGAAAACATTTGAAGCCCACAACGCCGGCGGCGGAAAGCGCGGCAAGCTCACCAGCGTTTCCGGGAACAACGCCGCCCCAAAAGCCAACATCAACGGAACATTTGCCGCGCGCGGCGTCAAACTTTTCCACCAGGCCCGCTAGCGTCGTTGTCGGAGGAATCGAGTTGAGCGGCATATCCACCAAAGTAGTTACGCCACCGGCCGCGGCGGCTCGCGTCGCGGTTGCAAATCCCTCCCATTCAGTGCGGCCCGGCTCGTTGATATGAACGTGAGT
>DASYPF010000008.1:0-3876 GCA_036006905.1 Acidobacteriota bacterium | reverse complement strand
TTGTTTACTCTGGCGGGACCCGTCGCTGACGCTCCGGGCTCTGACTCTCTGCGTTCTCCGCGTCTCTGCGGTGAACATTTGTGAATAATCCGGGCTAGCACAGCCGAACATACTTCTCAGTTTCTTTTGAAACCGGGTTTTTGGCAAATCAATGACTCCCTCTGGCCATTTTCCGCACCTCGTATCCTTTCCAGATCTCGTAGATTCCCGGATAGACGAGTAACTCGAGGAGGAAAGAGGTAAAAATTCCCCCGATCATCGGCGCAGCAATGCGGCGCATCACGTCCGATCCGGCGCCGGTGGACCACATGATGGGCACGAGCCCCATAAACATGACGCCGACGGTCATGACTTTAGGACGCAAGCGCTTTACCGCGCCGAATTCTATCGCCTCTTTCAGGTCGTCCATCGAACGCATTTTCCCCTGAGCTACTCGCTCGTTGTAGGCAAGATCCAGGTAGAGAAGCATGAAGACGGCCGTTTCTGCGTCTACCCCGAGCAGAGCTATCAGTCCTACCCATACTGCGATGCTCATGTTGTAATTAAGGAAATGCAGTAGCCAAATCGCCCCAATTGCAGAAAAGGGCACCGCAAGAAAGATAATCAGTGTTTTCACCACAGAATTGGTATTGAAGTAGAGCAGCAGGAAAATAATGAAGAGCGTCATCGGAACCACATACAGCAATCGCTGCTTGGCGCGCTGCGCATACTCGTACTGTCCGCTCCATTGGAGTTGATAACCGGCGGGTAGCTTCACTTTCTCAGCCACCACTTTCTTTGCTTCTTCGACGTAGCCGCCCATATCGCGGCCGGTGACATCAACGTAAAGAAGGCCGGACAGAAAGCCTTCCTCGTTTTTGATCATGGGAGGCCCGGTTCTCAACGTAAGATGGGCCAATTGCGTCAGCGGCACCTGAGCGCCACTCGGTGTGGGGACCAGAACCCTACCTAGTTGATCCAACCCTTGGCGCAGCCCGCGAGAATAGCGGACGTTGACGGGATATCGTTCACGGCCCTCTATCGTGGTGGTTATGTTTTTGCCGCCGATTGCCGTCTCGATGATGTCGTTTACGTCGCCGACGCTCAGGCCATACCGGGCGGCTTCTCGTCGATCTACGTCAAAGTCCATGTAATAGCCGCCTGTGACCCGCTCGAAAAAGGCGCTCCGCGTTCCAGAAATTCCCTGCAGCACTTTTTCAAGCTGAATTCCGATCTCTTCGATGGTTTCCAGCTTGGGCCCGAGCACCTTAACACCCACCGGCGTGCGTACGCCGGTTGTGATCATGTCAATCCGGGTGCGGATGGGAAAAAGCCAGGCATTGGGGAACGAAGGGATCTGGACTGCCTGGTCCATCTCTGTGATCAAGTCTTCCCAGGAGACAGGCCGCTCTTCTGGCCAGATTTTCCTCAAAGGTTTCTTCAGGAATTCCGGAGCCCACTTGGAGTACCAGCGGCGCGTGTGGACCTTACGCCATTCGCTCTCCGGCTTGAGCACTACCGTTGTCTCGACCATGCTCAGTGGCGCCGGATCGGTGGAGGTCTCCGCTTTGCCGACCTTGCCGAACACGCTCTGTACCTCGGGGAATTGCTTAATCAGCTTGTCCTGGATCTGGAGGTACTTGCCGGCTTCCGTCACGGAAATGCCGGGTAGAGTGATTGGCATGTACAGTATGCTGCCTTCGTTGAGTGGGGGCATGAACTCGGAACCAAGTCGTAGGAAGACAGGGATCGTGATCAAGACCATCAAAACCGCGGCGATGATCACCAACCATTTGAAACGGAGCACGAAGCGCAAGACCGGGTGGTAGATCCGCATCAAAGGGCGGCTGATGGGATGATTCTCCTCGCCGTGAATCTTGCCGACAAAGATTGAGTTTGCAACGCGAGACACCCAGCGCGGCCGAAAACGGAATTCCTGGGCGCGCATAAACAAAAGGCGCATTGCCGGATCCAGGGTTATCGCCAGTACCGCTGCGATGGCGATCGAAAAGTTTTTGGTGAAGGCAAGCGGCTTGAAAAGCCTGCCCTCCTGCGCCTGCAACGCAAAAATGGGAATAAAAGAAACGGCGATGACAAGAAGCGAGAAGAAGCTTGGTCCGCCTACTTCTTTGACTGCATCGATGATGACGCGCGTCGCGCTGCCCCTTCGGCCCTCGGCCTCCCACTGCTCGAGTTTCTTGTGAGTCTGCTCGACTACGACGATGGCGGCATCAACCATAGCGCCGATAGCGATGGCGATTCCTCCAAGAGACATGATGTTGGAGGTAATTCCCATCGAGTACATTGGGATAAAGGAAAGAATGACTGCGATGGGAATGGTGATAATGGGAATGATGGCGCTGGGAACGTGCCATAGAAAAATCAAAATGACGAGACTGACAATGACCAACTCTTCAATAAGCGTGTGCTTTAACGTATCGATGGAACGCTGGATAAGATCAGATCGATCGTATGTCGCCACTACTTCTATGCCGGGCGGCAGTGAAGACTTGGTCTCCTCCAGTTTGGCTTTAACTCGTTTGATCACATCCATGACGTTTTGACCGTACCTCACAACCACAATGCCGCCTGTTACTTCACCTTCGCCGTTAAGTTCGGTCACGCCGCGTCGCATTTCTGGGCCAAGCTGGACGTTGGCGATGTCTTCAACATAGATCGGTATTCCCTGATTGGATCCTACGGGCAGGCTTCGAATATCATCCAACGAGCGGATGTAGCCGCGCCCCCGCACAACGTATTCTTTGCCGGTGAACTCGACCACACGGCCACCAACTTCGTTGTTGCTGTTTCGAATGGTCTCGATCACCTTATTGAGCGGGACCTTAAACGCGAGCAACTTATTCGGATCGATGGTGACTTGATATTGCTTGACAAACCCGCCCACCGGCGCGACCTCAGCCACTCCTGGGACGCTGGAGAGCCAGTACCGCATGTACCAGTCATTGAACGAGCGCAGCGTTGCCAGGTTTTGCTCACCGCTACGGTCGACGAGTGCATATTCAAAAGCCCAACCAACGCCTGTCGCATCGGGGCCTAACGTGGGCGTGACGCCTTCGGGAAGCTTTCCGGTAATCTTGCTCATGTACTCGAGCACGCGGCTTCGGCCCCAGTAAATATCCGTTCCTTCATCAAAAATGACATAAACATAGGAGAAGCCGTAATCGGAAATTCCGCGCACGACGGCCACGTGTGGCGCCGCCAGCATGGCAGAAATGATGGGATAGGTAATCTGGTCCTCAACCAGATTCGGACTGCGGCCAGGCCACTCGGTGTAGATGATCACTTGAGGATCGGATAAGTCCGGAATCGCATCCAACGGCACGTTGAACATGGACCAAAGGCCGATCACCACCAGGCTCATCACAAGAAAGATGACCAGAAATCGGTGTGTCGCGCAGTATTCAATGATGCGGTTGATCATTGTCGTTTTTGTCAGTTGTCAGTTGTCGGTGGTCCGTTGTCCATTATTTTTTGTCAGTTGTCCGTGGTCCGTTGTCAGTTGTTCTTTGTTAGTTGACCGTTGCCAGTAACCCGTGGTCGGTTTATCGGTGGCCGGATAGAACCATAGTCAACTGACAAATGGTCCACGGACCTGGCGCGGCGAAGGCTGAGGCCCGAAGGGCCGCCTTTGAATAGGCCCGACCGTAAGGTCGGGATTGGTACCCATTACCCAAAAGTGAGCGCCGAAGGCGCGGCACCTCTCCCCAGCGAAAATTTTTCTCGCAAATTTTCCGACGACGGTAGTCATTATTTTTATGGCAGACAAATAAATCTCGGCAAGATCAGGGTGTCGCACCTTGGCTCTCTTCCCTCTTGGTCATCCCAATCCCGACCTTACGGTCGGGCCTATTCAAAGCCGGCCCTTCGGGCCTCCTT
>DASYPF010000007.1:0-3360 GCA_036006905.1 Acidobacteriota bacterium | reverse complement strand
ACCTCGGTTCTGGATCTATCTTCGAGACCGAGGTCGAACCGGCTGTGCCAAGGCTTTTTGCTCTGGTTAAAGGCCAGATCGCGGGACTGGACACCAAAGCGCCTTCCGCAAGCCGCCTCGGAGAAGAAGTGAGGATCGACTTCCGCATCCATGGCGCGGGCAACCTGCGATCGGTGGCCAAGGTGGTTGTGACCGACCCGACGGGCCGGCACATTCGCTTCTACGGCGGTAACGAGAACATCACCGACGGCGCAGGCAGCGCCAGTTTTAGGACGGCGCTCAATGACCCGACCGGTATCTGGCATGTTTCGGTGACCGAGGTCATCAGCGGCGAGACGAGTCAGGCGGAAATCAAGATTCAGTAGCTCAGAGTGTGGCCCAGGGCGAAGCGCAGCGGAGCCCTCGGTATGTGAAATTCTAGACAGCCAGCCCGCCGTATGCGGGCACTGAAGTTTGAACATTTCCGGGGCCACAGGCGCGACCCACAGTCAGAGCCCGGAGCGTAAGCGACGGGTCCCGCAGATTGTCACGTGGGCGGGACACGTCGCTTACGCTCCGGGCTCTGACATATCGGTGGGCTCGCCATAGGCGAGCAGTCCCAGCAGTGAAGCGCTGGGCTATTTTCAGCCCGTCCCTGCGGGAGAGATGTGCGAATGCCTAACCCGACACATTCCTTGACAACGCAAGAAAAACTACTGGGGATGGACGAGCGCATCACACGGCGGGACTTTTGCAATGCAGGGCTGTTGGCGGCCGGTGCCATACTTCTGGAAACCTCGGCTCCCCTTCGGTTATGGGCAGCCAATGACCCTTGGGATGGCTACGGAGGTGTCGGCGACTACGCCACCTCGCACGGCAACACGGCAGATGTGGTCAGGGCAGCGCACCAAATTCGCGACGGGCTCTTTGACCGTCCACCTGTGAAAGCCATCGACACGGGCGAAGTATTTGACTGTGTAGTGATCGGCGGCGGATTGAGTGGTCTCTCGGCGGCCTATCATTTCAAGAAAGCCAAGAAGGGCGGCACCTGCCTGGTAATCGAAAACCACCCCATATTCGGCGGAGAGTCCAAGCAGAACGAATTTATCGTCGGCGGGCAGCGCTTGATGGGGCCTCAAGGCGCCAATGAGTTTGACATTCCGATCGATCCGAAGGAAGACGGATACGAATTGTACGGTGAGCTGGGAATTCCCAGGACCTTCAGCTACCAGACTTGGGACAATCAATTAGGCCGCCTGGACTTTGACCGCACCAACTACGGTTTCCAGATATGGCTCGACTCGCCGAGTTTTGGATTTTTCTTTGATTCACCGTCGTCCCCGTCGAAAGCTGTAAAAAAATCTGAGCCGCGACCGTTAGGAAGCGGACCCTCCGATCCCGCGATGCAGGGTCCCCGCCTGCGGCGGGCGGGCTCGGAATTTTCTCACTCGTTGTCCGCAGGCCGCTGCATTAGAGATTTGTGGGGAAAGCGGCTGCAGGACTCTCCATATCCAGAGAGGGTTAGGAGTGATCTCCTGACGTGGCGTTACGGAACCAAACGCCGTGAGCGGCCGGCAGACTTTGAGCGCTGGCTCGACTCGATGACTTACAAGGATTTCCTGGAAAAGTTCCTGGGGTTGGATCCAGCAGTGACTGGATACGCCGATCCAATCCTGGCCGCAGCCGTGGGACTGGGTTGTGATGTCATCTCCGCTTATGCCGCTTATCAAATCGGAGTGCCGGGATTCCAAGGTTTTACGAAAAATTCTTCGCCTCCGCGATCTCCTGACGAAGTGCCCTCTCACACCTGGCACATGTTTCCCGGAGGCAACACGGGATTTGCCCGCTACTTTGTCAAGGCTCTCATCCCCGCGGCGATCAGCGGCCGGCACACACTGGAAGAAATTCTGAACGACCGGGTTAACTTCAAGGCTTTAGACCAACTCGGAAGCAACATCCGCATCCGGCTAGGCGCCACCGCCGTGCGCGTGGAACATGAGGGAATGCCGGAACGCGCACAATTTGTCATGGTAACGTACACCCGCGGCGGAAAAGTCTACCGCCTCAAGGCGCGCAGCGTCGTGATGGCTGGAGGCGGCTGGAGCACGCGCCGGGTGGTCCGAGACCTGCCGGAAGAGTATCGGAACGCCTACAGCCAATTTCACCATTCTCCGATGTTGGTAGTGAACGTAGCCGTCACCAACTGGCGCTTCCTTTACAAGCTTGGTATTACCGCTGCCCGATGGTTTGACGGATTCGCCTTCAGTTGCAACCTGCGCCGCCAGATGCTCGTTGGAGAGTACCAACCGAAGCTGCATCCCGATTTCCCCAATATCATCACCTTCTACATCCCCTTTTACTATCCAGGACTTGACATTGCCGACCAATGCGCGCGCGGCCAGACGGAGTTGCTTTCTACCAGCTACCGTGAATATGAGCGGCAGATACGAGGACAGATGCTGCGCTTGTTCGGAGGCGCGGGTTTCAATCCGCGAAAGGATATAGCTGGCATCATCTTGAACCGCTGGGGACACGCCTTTGTGGATCCTCAGCCGGGTTTTTACTTTGGGAAGGATGGGCGACCGGCGCCGCGCGATATTATCCGTCGTCCCTTTGGCCGCATTGCTTTCGCCCATTCTGAATTGGTCGGTCATCAGTACTGGCTGGGAGCCATCGGCGAAGGCCGGCGGGCTGCAACGCAGTTAGCGCTATAAGGGAGCCGCCAACGAAAGCCATGCAAGCACCGGTCCGATCGCTGAAAAACGACTAGCAGAGCTTTTCCGATTCCCTTGCCATCTTTGGAAGAAGCTAAGCATTATCAACATCATCGACACGTCTATTGTTGAGGTGTGCCGAAGAACTCGGCCTGGATTTTTGGTTCTTCTCCCAAAAGTGTAAAGGGCAAATCCGTTGGAAACTCACGGGTTCTCGCTTTCGGTTCATCGGTCATTGTTCTGGCGAAGACCGCGCCAGTCAAGGGCTTCGCAAGCCCAAAAAGCGGGCCCTTGACTGGCGCGGTCTTTGCCAGAAAAGGCTGGCCTCCATGAACCGAAAGCAAAACTGGACCGATAAGCTGATTCACGAACCCGCGATAAATCAGCAACTTACGAACGCGGAAAAACGCAACTACACTTTTGGGAGAAGACCCTTTTTATTGAAGACTTATTATTATATAATCCAGAATGAAGACTCAATTAAGTCATAGGGAGGTTCCCTCGTCCGTTAGCCGACAGGCCTCATCCCTCGCCATGAACCTCATCACAATTTTGGGGGTTAGCTCATGAGAAGAGTAACTAAAAATCTGTTCTTGAGTGTACTTTTATTCTTAATTGTACTCGGCCTCTCATCGGTAAGTGTAAAAGCTTGTACTATGGCCGCATT
>DASYPF010000006.1:0-12678 GCA_036006905.1 Acidobacteriota bacterium | reverse complement strand
GGAAGGGAGCGGCGCGCCAATGTAATACTTCGCGGCTACACCAGCGCAGCATTGCTGCAACAACGATGGAGAACGTTCCGATTTTGCGAGCCTGATCGCGATGACTCAATCTGGCGCGCCGCTCCCTTCCGGTCGCGGCTCTGTAGGTGGCGCCACCAAGCCGGCAACCGCCGATTATGCGCCCTGCTTGACATGACTCGCATCACTCGTTTGGTTGTGGCCTCACGGGCACCGTGGGGACGTGGCCGTGGTCGTGCACGTGGAAGTGCACGCGGATGTAGACGGCTTTTCCTTTGGTTTGGTTGTGGCCTTGGCACTGTAGGCTCGTGGACGTGATCGTGATGGGCTTTTCTTTTGGTTGTGGCTATGCCCTGCAGGCTCGTGGGGAGATCCGTCTTTGAGTCGCGGCCATGCCGGGCTCGTCAATTGCAAATGTAAATCCCAATAACATGTACCGTTACACTTCCTTAACTCCGGAAGAAAAACAACAAATGCTGCATGCCATGGATCGCGGCAGCATCGAAGAATTGTTTGAGTCCATCCCAGAGAATATTCGCCTGAAGGCAGCGCTCAAGATTCCCGGCCCGCTTTCTGAGACTGAGATTCTGCGATTGTTCAAAGAAATGGCGTCCCGTAATTTCAACGCCGACGACCAAGCCTATTTTCTAGGGGCCGGCGCTTATCATCATTTTGTGCCGGTTGTCATCGACGCGATCGTCTCGCGCGCTGAATTTTACACCGCCTATACCCCCTACCAGCCGGAAATAGCCCAGGGAACGTTGCAAAGTATCTTTGAGTTCCAGACAATGATCTGTCAGCTCACCGGCTTGGATGTCGCCAACGCCTCGCTTTATGACGGAAGCACCGGACTGGCCGAAGCGATGTTGATGGCCGAACGCGTCCACGGCCGGCGCCATTTTGTCATCTCCGATCTGGTTCATCCTCAGTACCGCGCCGTGGTGAACACCTACACGCGCAACATGGATTACCGCATCGACTTGGTTCCTCACACCAAAGATGGACTGACGGATCTAAATGACGCAGTCCAAAAGTTAACGGAACAGAGCGCGGCGCTGGTGATTCAGTATCCAAACTTTCTCGGAAATATCGAAGACTTGGAGCGAGCAGCAAAAATGGCGCATCAACGCAACGCGATGCTGGTCGTGGCAGTGACTGAACCGGTCGCGCTCGGATTGTTGCAGCCTCCTGGCGCCTCCGGGGCGGACATCTGCGTCGGCGAAGCACAGCCTTTGGGCGTGCCGCTCAGCTACGGAGGACCTTACGTCGGATTCTTCGCCACGCGCGACGAACTAAAACGACAGATGCCGGGACGCATCGCTGGCGAAACCGTCGATGCCGACGGCAAGCGCGGGTTCGTCCTCACACTGGCAACGCGCGAGCAGCACATCCGGCGCGAGAAGGCCACGTCGAACATCTGTACCAATGAAGGGCTCTGCGCACTGATGTCCAGCGTTTTCATGTGCACGCTGGGCAAGAGCGGAATGCGTGAGCTGGCGCTGCAGAACTTCAGCAAGGCGCATTATGCAGCCGAGAATCTGGGGAAGGCCGTATTGTACGGGCGGAAATTCTTCAACGAGTTTGTCGTGAAGGTTGATGAGCCTGTTTCGGAAGTAAACGCCCGCCTGGCGAAGCTGGGAATTGTCGGCGGTTATGACTTGGCGGCTGATTATCCGGACATGACCAATCAAATGCTGGTTTGCGTGACCGAGCAAAACACGAGGGAAGAGATTGATCGATTTGTAAAATCGCTGCAATAAGTCGAAAGTCGGGTGCTTCAGCTCCTTACAGAGCAGATCTTCCGTTTTGACTTGCGACTTTCGGCTTGCGACTTTTGAATAGAATGCGCACAACCCAAATCTTCAACATCGACGAAAGCTTAATATTCGAACGCTCTACCCCTGGAAAGACCGCATACTCATTGCCTCCTTTGGATGTACCACAAGCGAGACCTGAAGCAATCCTCGACGCAAAGTATCTTCGCTCCGAAATTGAAGGTTTTCCGGAAGTATCGGAAGTTGACGTCGTGCGGCACTTCACGCGGCTTTCCACCTGGAATTACCACATCGACATCGGCATGTATCCCTTGGGCTCTTGCACGATGAAGTACAACCCCAAGCTGAACGAAAAAGTTTGGAGAATTGCGGGGTTCCTGGGATCACATCCGCTGCAGGATCCATCTCTGGCGCAGGGAAACCTGCAACTTCAGTTCGCGCTGCAGGAAATCCTTAGGGAAGTCACCGGAATGGAAGCGGTTTCGCTTCAGCCTGCAGCCGGCGCGCATGGCGAACTGACCGGGATTCTCATGGTGCGCGCTTATCACAACGCACGCAATCAAAACCGAAAATATGTTTTGATTCCTGACAGCGCCCACGGCACCAATCCGGCCAGCGCGGCTATTGCCGGCTATCAGGTCAAATCGCTTCCATCGAACCCGGAGGGAAGGTTGGATTTTGAAAAATTCAAGGAAGCGCTCAACGGAGACGTCGCCTGCTTAATGCTGACCAATCCCAGCACGCTCGGGATTTTTGAGCGGCGCATCCGCGAGATTGCCGAACTTCTCCACAAGAATGACGCTCTGCTTTATATGGATGGCGCCAACTTTAACGCTCTTCTGGGATACACGCGGCCCGGGGAGATGGGCGTCGACGTGATCCACTTGAATTTGCACAAGACATTCAGCACACCCCATGGAGGGGGCGGCCCCGGCGCAGGACCCGTGGCCGTGAGCCGCCGGCTGGAACCGTTCCTCCCCGTCCCTCTGGTAGCCAAAAAAGAAGATGGCAGCTATTACTATGATTTTCAGCGCCCGCAAAGTATTGGGCGGGTACGCGCTTTTATCGGGAACTTCGGGATGCACGTGCGCGCGCTCTGTTACATCCTGACCTGGGGCGGCTCCGGATTAAAGGAGATGACCGAGACGGCGGTGCTGAATGCCAACTACCTGCGCCATCAATTGAGCGGATTGCTCGAACTCCCTTTTCAGGCCGATTCGCTGCATGAAGTCGTTTTCTCCGACAAACTTCAAAATAAGAAAGGCGTTAAAACCCTCGATATCGCCAAACGTTTGATGGACTACGGATTCCACCCTCCCACGATTTATTTTCCGCTCGTCGTCCCCGGCGCCATCATGATCGAGCCGACCGAAAGTGAAAGCAAACAGGAGCTGGATGCTTTTGTCGAAGCAATGAAATCGATTTTGAAAGAAGTAGAAGAGAACCCCGAGCTGGTCCGCACGGCCCCTCACAACACCAAGCTCCGTCGCTTGGACGAAACCCGCGCCGCCCGCCAGCCGATCTTGCGCTGGCGCCCAAAAGCGCCCCAAAAGAAAGCCGCACAGGAAGTCACTGAGGTGACGCCCTAGAAGCGCGGTTACGGAAAAAGAGGAGCTTAACCACCGGCAACCAACCACCTCGCGCTATCGAGCGACTAATATTTATGTAAAGCGCGATGGGAGGTGGCAGATAGTCCTTTCTCAGTGGACGCCGCTCGAATAACACGACGGGCCCGCCCAACCATCGGCTATTCATTCATGGCGAACTCTGTTCCAATGACATTGTTCAGACCTAAAGCCGTCCACGTCTACGTGCACGTCCACGACCACCACGACAACGGGCACGTTCAACGAGCAGGTAGACGTGGGTCGCGTCGCCTCAAAAAAATTAAACCACGGGGAACACTGGGGACACGGGGAGATTAGGTTCTTCTATCAGAAACATCATAGGGGTAATTGAGCGGTCCCTTCTGCTCCCCGTGTCCCCAGTGTTCCCCGTGGTTCAGTCTTTCTCTACGGAACAATCCTGAGCCGATTATGAAAACGCTCCTTCTCTGTCCCGCCGCTGATGCCGGGCGTTAGGCGGCGCAGAAACACAGCGCAAATTTACAGCCACTTTACGTGTTAGAATCGATCCATGGCTCGCAATCTAAAAGAACTCTTCCGCGAGGCGGCCGAACTTCCGGAAAAGGATCGTGCGACACTGGCAGCTCTACTAATTGAGAGTTTGGAGGGGGAGCCGGATGCTGAGTGGAGAGAGCCTGGGCGGAGGAAATCGAACGACGACTCAAGCAGCTTGCGGCGGTTGAAGTCGAAACAATCCCGTGGGAGCAGGTGAGGGAGGAACTCTTCGGTCGGCCGGATGAGAAGCGTTAGATTCCATCCGGCAGCACGCCGGGAGGGTCTCGACGCGCTCAGGTGGTATTCCCGGGCAAGCGTCGTTCAAGAGCGGCGGCGAATACGTCAGAGCCCGGAGCGTAAGCGACGGGTCCTGCCAGCGTAAGTCAGCGATCGAAACCTCCTCTGGCAGAGGTTGTTATTGGGGCGGGACCCGTCGCTGACGCTCCGGGCTCTGACACTGGCGGGACCCGTCGCGGCCGGGATCGATTCTGCTCCGGCGACTACTTCTGCCACGGGCTGCTAGATCACGCGTCCAGCGTATCATTGAATCACCCTGAAAGACGAGCATCATCAATGTTTGCCTCCACGGTCGTGTACTTGGGACTCATGATCGCCGTCGCCGGATTGGTCTTCTTTGTGAAGCCGGTTCGGTGGCTCCCACTCCAGACGCGTCGCCGCGCTGTGGCCATGACCGCGGTGGGTGTCGTGATGGTCGGAATCGCTTTGATCTTTCCTGCCTCCGAGTCCCGGATCAGCCGCGTGGCAACGCGGCTCGACGAATTCACTCCAGTGTGGCAGTTCCGGGAATTCCACACAATCCGTATCGCTGTCCCTCCGGCGCGCGCGTTCGAGGCGATCAAGCGTGTCAGGGCCGACGAGATCTTCCTGTTCCGCACGCTGATCCGGATCCGCAGCGGCGGTCAGCCGCTCCCCAAAGATGTCCTCAACGCCGCGAAACGCTTCGAGTCCCTCATCGACGTCGCCACGCACAGCACCTTTGTCTATCTTGCGGACGACCCTCCGCGGGAGTTCGTCGTCGGCACCGTGGTTGGGTGGCCGCACGGTGCGCGTGGGACGATCACGCCGCAGCTCTTTCAGAAACCGTTGCCGCCTGGATTCGCCCTGGCCACGATGAATTTCATAGTCACGTCGGATGGGGCGACTGGCTCGGTCGTGTCAACAGAGACACGAGTGTTTGCCAACAGTCCCTCGGCGCGCCGTCGCTTTGCTGCCTACTGGCGGGTGATCTATCCCGGAAGCTCGATCATCCGGCGGATGTGGCTACGAGCCATCCAGCGACGCGCAACAAGTCGGGAGGGGGCGGTCCAAGAGCTGTTGGGCCACCACAACGTGCTCTACCAGTTCGGATAACGATAGGGGCTTAGTGTATAGTAAGGGGATTGATCCGGTGCCGGAAGCTATGACTCCCAAGAGGATTATCCACAGCGACCCCGAAATCCTGGGAGGCACACCAGTCTTCTTCGGTACCCGCGTTCCCGTTCAGTCGCTCTTTGACTACCTCGAAGGCGGCGAAACCTTGGATGAATTTATCCATCAGTTTCCGTCCGTCAAGCGTGACCAAGCTTTAGCCGCGCTGGAAATCGCACGCGACTCGCTACTGGCCAGTGCGCGTTCTGCTTGATGAGAACCTGCCTGTCGATCTCGCGACTGAGTTGGTCGGTCACGAAGTCGCCACAGTTACCGGTCTAGCGTGGGAGGGCATTAGGAATAGTGAGCTGCTCCGGCGAGCGGAAGGGCGCTTCGAAGTATTCGTCACGATGGATCGCAATCTCGAGTTTGAGCAGAACATTTCCGTACTTGACCTCGGTGTAGTTCTCATTCGGGCACCCTCCAACCGAATGATTCACCTTCGGCCTCTTCTGTCTTTTATTCTGGAAGCGCTGGAGGAGGTGCAGCCGGGCGAATTGCGGCGGGTTGGTGCGTAACCTTCGCCGTGCAGCCAACGCTACAAAATGCTCTAAACCGGTCAGTAGCGGCGCCCAACAATGGCATGAACCCGACTTGCTCCTCACTGCGCTCGTCGCAAGCGGGTTATGCCCAGCGTTGGGCGGCATGAGAGGAGGCGAGTCTATGGGACTTCTAACTGGCGACATGAAGCGAGTCGTCGGGGAGCAACGCCTTGGCTTTGTCGCCACGGTCTGTCCCGACGGTACTCCGAATCTCTCGCCCAAGGGCACTACGACCGTCTGGGATGACGAGCATCTCGTATTTGCCAACATCCGGTCGCCGACCACGCTCGCGAACCTCCGACAGAACGCCAACGTCGAGATAAACGTCGTTGATCCGTTCGTGCGCAAGGGCTATCGCTTCAAGGGTGTTGCCTCCGTTCTCGACTCCGGACACCTTTACGACAAGGTGATCGCCTTCTACAAGGAGCGGGGCGTGGCGAACGCCATCCGAGAGGAGGTTATGGTGCGAGTTCAGAGCGCGCTTCCGATCAACTCGCCCGCCTACGATCTCGGCCTCACCGAAGACGAAGTTCGCGCTCGGTGGGAGCGCCACTGGCAATCAGTTCGCGCCGGGAAGACCACATCGTCTACAGGTGAGTAAACTTGGGAGACCCACTTCGTGTCATCGCCCGGACCAATGTATGACTTGCACACGCAGCACGTCTTTTGAGATTTGCTGTATGCGTTGGGAGATGCCGTAGCCGTGGATCGGCCCGAGTGCCAGCGTTTTGAGAATCAGCAAGTCCAGCGTTCCCTGCAGAAGATCAAGGTTGGACTTAGTCACTGGAGAGTCTCCTAGACACTCTACAGGGAGCTTAGATTGCTTGTTGAAGACTGTCAATACGGAAAAGAGCGAACGGATCTGGCTGCGTGTGGTTTTGAGTTTTCTGATGTACACTTCCGTTATACTTTGTTCGCACTTTACGCTTTAAATGAATAAGCGATGAACAACATTCTCGTGCTGGGACTACTAACGTTAGTCAACGCTGCCCATGTTCACAAACCACAAAACGAGTGGGATGCTGCGCAAGCTCAAATCAGACGCCTGCCACCTGGTGCCTTTCGGCAGTTACCGAAAAATATAGCGAAATATCTCACTGGAAGCTAAAAGCTTGTTTGTGCCTTGGTGTAACAAGTTGTCGACTTCTGGTTTTTTCGACCAAGTTTTTTCCGATGACCGATGACTGATGACCAGTGACGCTTTGGTTGCGGCCTTAAGGCCGCGCTAAGTCTTGGTGGTTGAATTTTTTCACAGGTTCTGATGCCGAGCGTCGGGCGCAGGGCCTTTTGAGGCGGACACAATGTGTAGAAATATTAAGACCCTCTTCAACTTCGATCCTCCAGCAACTGAGATGGAGGTTCGAGATGCCTCACTTCAATTCGTGAGAAAACTTTGTGGATTCACGAAGCCGTCAAAGGCCAATGAGGCTGCGTTTGGGTTGGCGGTTGAGCAAGTATCCGACGTTGCGCGAGCCTTGCTCGCCTCGTTGGTTACCAGCGCCGAGCCGCGCAATCGCGAAGTCGAGGCCGCCCGGGCTCGCGCCAGGACGGCTTTGCGATTTGGCTCTTCGACGTGAGGAAATGATGCCGTATCCCCAGCGCCAGGGAACGACAACGCTTTCTTCCCTAGCTCCACCCTGATGCCCGCGCTCAAGGACCGGCCTTCGGGTTTATAATCGCGCCGAAAATGAACAACCCCGATCGGATTCGCTCGATCACCTCAACTGTCGTGGCAATTGCCTATACCGGAATGCTTGGTGCTTCCTATGCAATCATCTCGATGTGGCGTGTGCCGCACCCGAGAAGATCATACGCGACAGCGCTAGCTCGGGTTCGACAATGGTGGAGCGGTGTTACATGGAGAGTCCGCTTGCTTACGCGCGCGGCTCGGCCGTTTCCTAATATTGGAACGAAGGTCGCCATGAATGACGAATTACGAATATTACGAATGACGAATGACGTTTTTCCTGCCTCCTGCCGACTGCTTACTGTTGGTCACCGCAATTGCTACTGTAACTGTTGCCTATATGGTGAGGCGGGTTCGAGGCCGCCGGCTCATTCCAGCCAGGCTACCCGCCTGCAATGGCCCCTAGGATCAAAAGGGGTTCGGCTCCCGACGCGACCGCGTCGGGCAGTGGGGCGTCTGGTGGCTCATGGGACAAATCCTCCTCGCACGCAAAGAACCGCAGGAACGGTCGGCGCTTTTGCGTGACGTGGTCGCGGATCGTCCCCCGCAGCATCGGATAGTTGGCCTCGAGCGCGTCGAGGACCGAGCGCTGAGTGGCCGGACCCTCCACGTCGAGCTTCACCTCGGCGCCGATGTGCGCCAGCGTTCGCAGATGTGGCGGGAGTATGACTCGGATCATGGCAGCATCTGGACCTCCACAGACAACACGGCTGGAAGATCTCGGACAATAGGAGCCCAACTGTCTCCAGCATCGTGCGAGGCGTACACCTGCCCGCCAGTGGTGCCGAAGTACACTCCGCACGAATCGAGTGAGTCGATGGCCATCGCGTCGCGTAACACGTTGACGTAGCAGTCGCGTTGCGGCAGGCCCTTCGTAAGCGGTTCCCACTCGTTTCCGCCGGTGCGGCTGCGGTAGACGCGCAGTTTTCCTTCGGGGGGATAGTGCTCCGAGTCGCTCTTAATCGGGACGACGTAGATGGTGTCCGGCTCGTGGGCGTGAACGTCGATCGCGAACCCGAAGTCGGTTGGCAAGTTTCCGCTGACCTCTTGCCACGACTCACCGGCGTCGTCACTGCGCATGACGTCCCAATGTTTCTGCATGAACAGCACACCCGGGCGCGACCGGTGCATCGCGATGCGGTGAACACAGTGGCCGACCTCGGCAGTCGGGTCGGGGATGTATTCGGACCTCAGTCCGCGGTTGATCAGTCGCCACGTCTTGCCGGCGTCATCGGTACGGAAAGCGCCAGCAGCAGAGATGGCTACGAAGATCCGTCCGGGGTCGGTCGGATCGAGAAGGATCGTGTGCAGGCACATCCCGCCGGCGCCCGGCTGCCAGCGGGGTCCTGAGCCATGGCCGCGCAGTCCGGCAAGTTCCTGCCACGTCTGTCCGGCATCGGTCGAGCGAAACAGGGCGGCGTCTTCAACTCCGGCGTAGACGGTATCTGGATCGGTCAGCGATGGTTCCAGATGCCAGACGCGCTTGAACTCCCAGGGGTGCTGCGTGCCGTCGTACCACTGGTGCGAAGTGAGGGGCTTGCCGGTTTCCGGGGAAGTGTCGTAGACGAATTTGTTGCTCTCGCCAACAGGCATCCCGCTTGGTGTGATGGTTATTTCACCTCCGGGCGTCTCCCACGTCTTGCCGCCGTCGTTTGAGCGTTGGATGATCTGCCCAAACCAGCCGCTGCATTGCGACGCGTACAGCCGATTCGGGTCGGCGGGCGAGCCCTTCAGATGGTAGATCTCCCAGCCCCCAAAGTAGGGGCCACTGATTTCCCACCGTTCGCGCTTGGCGTCCGATGTCAAAACGAACGCTCCCTTGCGTGTGCCAACCAGTACTCGTACTGCGCTCATTCCTTACTCCTTCCCTTTAGATGCCCTGGTTTAAATCGCTTTGTAGCAGCCTCTCGGTCCCGCCACTATTTCATGTGTGCGGACTCAGTATACGAATTCAAATCAAAGTCGGTGTAATAAATTCAAGACTTTGATTTCTCCAGCCGGCCGTAGGCGGGCGAAAGCATGTAGCCAGAGTGGAGCGAAGCGAAACCCGGGGAGCAAGACGCTTGGCGAGCAACTGAATGCGACACTCCTGTCCAACCCTCGGTCATTTCCGCAGCCACGCGCCGAAAACTTCACCCATTCCCTGAAACGATTCCCAGTTTCGAACCGTCAGGTTTTGTTCCGAGTGCGCGCCCGCGTAGGCTGCGCGGACGATTTGAAGCTCTCGATCCGCTGATTGCCGGTCTACTCGAGCGCCAAGCTGATTGCGGGCGTTCACGATCAGAAGCTTGCGCGGAGCAACGGCGGCCTCCAGATCCGCAAGATCGTAGGCGGTCAGCGCATTGGGCACGCAATCGGCAAAGTCCACGCTGTAGAAACGATTCATGACGACCGATCGAAAGGAGATAAGCGGATCATTGAGCGCCAGACTCGCAATGGAATTCTCAAAAAGAGCCGCGTGAAGCAGAGGGACGCCGGCGCCTCCACGCGCGACCGCCGTTATCGCAGACGAATCAATGTCAGGGCGACTTTTTAGAAACTGAATACAGCGGATGATGTCTCCGGCGCGCACGGCTGCGACGCTCCGTCCAATCTGAACCCCCAGATATGCGACAGACAGATCGGCCGTCCCCAGCTCTCCGGTTCCCGACAAATCCGGAGAAAGGACAGCATACCCTTGCTTAACAAACCACTCCATTTCACCGCCGGGCGCGGCCGCGGCAGACTTTCCCTGAGGGTGTAGATAAATCAGAGCCGGGTATCGAACCTCGCCTCGCGTTCTTTGCGCGCCCGCTGCACTGCGATCCGCGCTTGCCAACTGGAATTCAGAAATCTCGCTCATTTTGTTCTCGCCGGGCACCATCAGTAGAAACGGCAGTACAGAATTTCCCTGACCATTCACTGCGTGCATCCCATTCACCGCGTGCATCTCTACGCTGTAACCTACCCGCTGATATCTTCCCCGGAAAACATGTCCTGAAAGCGGTTCTGGGTCCCGAAAACCGGAGATCTCCTTCACTTTGGTTCTCAGGCCGCGCAAATGGTCCGAGACGTTTGTGCGCGAAGCATCCAGTTGCTCCAACCGTTTTGCCGCGTCGGATTGGTTCAGCGAGAAGACAGTTTCTCCCTTCAACGAGTCGGCAACCTGTCCGGTAGAAGTTACCCTCAATTCTTCCGCGCTCAGCATATCGATGTCTTCCTCGGCGGAATTGCCTGGATTGTTCAGATGTTTCTGAAAGAAGGCGTAGATCGCCTCGCGATTCTTTCTGGTGTATCCATGTCCGAGATCGTCTTCCGCCATGCCCA
The DNA here is from genome assembly GCA_036006905.1 of Acidobacteriota bacterium. Taxonomy (GTDB): domain Bacteria; phylum Acidobacteriota; class UBA6911; order JACQSX01; family JACQSX01; genus DASXTB01. The sequence goes on along the minus strand of DASYPF010000006.1, from coordinate 1,802 downwards.
GATTATCTTCGGCTCCCAAGGCAGCAAACGCCCTTTTTGCTTCGGCGAAGGTTTCTCTTGCGCCCTGGATGCTGAAAAAGTCTCTCGTCGTTGCCACGACCAGCGTCGGCTTGGGCGCTCGCACTTCCAGGAAATCCGCATGGTCGATTCCATTCAACAGTCCTCTGTTGAAATTCTGTTCCGCGTCCTGGGGGCCGATCGATTCCAGCAGCCTTTGAAGGCTGGTGATATAGCAGGTGGGTGCAGCCGCCGCGACCCGCTCATCCAGGGCGGAGATATAACTGGTTTGAGTTCCTCCGCCCGAGATTCCCGTGACTCCGATGCGCGCGGGATCGACGTCGGGCCGGGACAGCAGATAATCGATCGCTCGCATTCCATCCCAGGTGAAGTAGCGTGCTGCAGAACTTCCGGTAATGAAGCATTGCCTTCCAAAGTACGAGTGCTCGGTCGTCGGCCCGCCGATTACCGATCGCTGCACTGCCGGATCGTAGTACTGAAGTCTCTCTCCCTGGCCCACTGGGTCCATGGCCAAAACGACAAAACCTTTTTTCACCAGATTCAAAATCAACGGCTGATATGACGGAGCGCGGAATGCCACGTCGGTGTGGCCGATGACATTCAAAATCGCCGGCATCTTATCGCGAGCGATATTTGTTCCAGCCCTGGCGGTCTGTCCCGTTGTCGGCCGTTGCACCGCGGAAGGCTTTACATCAGGGATGAAAATACAGGCGGTGACGTAAAAGTTTGGCACTGATTCGAACACGATTTTCTCGATCCGATAGCCATCCTTCCGCGACACCTCGAGAACTCTTGCGTTGAGAGGAGTTTTCTCTGGAAACGGCCCAACAATCCTTCTCAGCGTTGCTTTCACTTCCTCCTGCCTTGACTTCCACTGTGAAGCCGTCGTCAGCCCTCGGATTTTTGCCCGCCGCCCTTCAAGAAGCTGGAACGCGATCTGGTTCCAATGGCGCCGCAACATGTGCGTACTGTCTGACCATGCGGCCCAATCTTTCAAAACGGAGAAGCCTTCATCCTGAGCGAGAGCCTTTGCAGCACTCAATGCGGGGATCAACAGAAGAAAACATGCTGTACGTTTAAAAGAATCCCGACGCATATAACCTCAAAAAGTATAGAGAAAGTCCAAGCGGCGCCTAATGTTCCCGCTGAGCGAAACCAACGCCGCGAGCCCGAAGAAGCAATAGACTGCCATAGTTAAGAAGAGCATTGTCGAGAAAGAAGAGTCAAGAGTTTGTTGCAGATGAAGTAGAGTCGAGGCAGACAGAAGGTAGCGGTGCACTCAATAGAGCGCGCGCCTCTGTCCGCCCAGGTAGCGTGGATCGGCCGCCAGCTTTTGCAGCGCTCTTGCCGCCGAGCGCACCAGCAACCCATAAACTTTTTTCTGGTGCGAGCGTGCCAGTGCCCTTAGTTGCTGCGGCAGTGTGAAGGTAAGCAGGAAGTAGGAGCAAGGCAACAGACAGGCACGCTGTTTGTTCAACCAGCGCGTGGTCTGTTTGCTGTGACACTTGGGGCAGTGACGCGATCCGCTCAACCAACTGCGGTGGCGCGGGCCACCTTCTTCACGTTGGCCAGGTAGAGAAAGTACTGGCGCAAGTCCTCCTCGCCCAGTTGGTCCGGGCTCCGGTGGTAATGCCGGGCCAGTGGGCGCACGGCCGCCACGTAGCACTCTTGAGTTCTTGCCGAAAACCCCCTCAATTGCATATCCTCAATCATCCGTTGTCGTAACGGTGTCATACAGTATCTCCTTTCCGGGGAGCCCCATTGCTCCCTGGGAAGGAATACTG
>DASYPF010000005.1:0-7168 GCA_036006905.1 Acidobacteriota bacterium | reverse complement strand
GTTCCTTACGTGTGATTTCATTCGTCATTCGAACTTCGGCACTCGTACTTCCTTCCCGTTCAACTGGGTTCATTGGCAGCCTGGAAGAATTTCGTCAATTTTTCGTAGGTGACGTTCAGCTCCTCGGGCAGAACGCGAGTTTCTGCCACTACCGTCATGAAATTCGAGTCCCCTATCCAGCGAGGCAGAAGATGCATGTGGACGTGTCCGGCCACGCCCGCACCCGCACATTTGCCCAGGTTCATTCCGGCATTGAAGCCCTCAGGCTTGTAAATTTCTCGGAGCGCTTTTCTGGCAGCGGGCAGTAAGTTCAATGATCTCCTGCAGCTCGCAAGGCGACGCTTCCTCCAGTAACGCGATGTGTCGGCAAGGTGCGATCATGACATGGCCTGTGCTGTAGGGAAAGCGATTCAACATGATCAGAGAAGTACCGGTGCGGTGCACGACTAGCAAGTCACGATCGCTATTTTCTCTTGTGGCTTTACAGAAAGGGCAATCCTGGCTGGGTTGACCGGCGGCCGAGATATATTGAAACCGCCACGGCGTCCAGAGGTAATCCATTTATAGAACTTAGGAAGGGACAGCAGGCTGCTGATTGATCAAGTCTTTCAATTCCTTGCCGGGTTTGAAATATGGAATGCGCTTGGCAGGAACCTTGACCTTTTCCCCCGTCTTGGGATTGCGGCCGGTGCGGCTTGAGCGCTGACGGAGTCGGAAGCTGCCAAAGCCCCGCAGCTCGACTTTCTTTCCTTCCTTCAGCGATTCGATGATGCTATCGAGAACCGTCTGTACAATTACCTCAGCGTCTTTTTTAGTGAGGTTTGAATTCTTCGCGACCTCCTCAACCAATTCGGCTTTGGTCATTGGTCCCTCCTAAAAGTGCTCCTAGGATATGACAGCGGCAAGAAAACGGGCAACTTTTTAAATTCGGGATCCAGGGAATGGAACTGGCAGCGAAGATCCATGCCGCTTTGAATGCGGAATGCAGAATGGAGAACGCGGAATGCTCTGTTTGCGAACTACGAATTACGAATTACGAATTCCGCATTCTGCATTCCGCATTTGGATCATGGCCCCCAACCGCCGGCCCCCGGCAGTGTTACTCTTTCTTCTGCACCTGAGAACGCAGATTCTCCAGTTGCTCTTTCGCGATGTCACCGATCGTGCTGCTCGCCGATTCGGACCGCGTCAGGTAAACCTTAAAGTCGTCTTCGGGATGAGAGTCTTCCTTGACTGCTTTCAGGCTCAAGCCAATTTTCTTTTCGAGCAGATTCATCTTGATGATTTTCAAATCCAGTTCCTGCCCGACCGAGAAATGATCTTCTGGTTTTTCAATGCGCTTATCATCCAGTTCGGAAACATGACACAGGCCCTCAACGCCTGCAGCCAGCTCTACGAAGGCGCCGAAATTGGTGAGGCGAACGATCCTGCCATGAACAACGTCGCCAATTTCGTGTTGTGAGAAGAACTCCTCCCACTTGTCCGGCTCCAACTGCTTAATACCTAGGGAGAGGCGTTGGTTGTCCGCATCCACGTTTAAGACCACGGCGCTCACGACGTCGCCCTTCTTTAACACCTCAGATGGATGCTTAATCTTCTTACTCCAGGAAAGGTCGGAGATGTGAACCAGACCGTCGACTCCATCCTCGACTTCAATGAACGCCCCAAAGTCTGTGAGGTTTCGAACCTTACCGGTAATTACCGAATTGACCGCGTATTTCTCGCTGATGATATCCCACGGATTTGGTTCGGTCTGCTTCAGGCCCAGGCTGATGCGCCGAGCTTCCGGATCAATGTCGAGCACGATCGATTCCACTTCGCTTCCCAGAGACAGCAGCTTGGAAGGATGTTTAATGCGTTTGTTCCAGGTCATTTCGCTGATGTGAATCAGGCCTTCCACACCTGGTTCCAGCTCCACGAAGGCGCCGTAGTCGGTCAAGCTCACCACTTTGCCCGTCACCTTGGCGCCCTTGTTATAGCGATGCTCGGCTGTTTCCCAGGGGTCTTCCGTGAGCTGCTTGTAGCCCAGCGAGACTTTTTCTTCTCCTTTATCGAACTTGAGCACTTTGACCTGAATTTTATCCCCAACCCGAAAAAGTTCCGAAGGATGGTTCACCCGCCCCCATGACATGTCGGTGATATGCAGCAAACCGTCAATCCCACCGAGATCGATGAATGCTCCATAGTCGGTGATGTTCTTGACGATTCCGTCGATAATCATCCCTTCCTCGAGAACTTTGAGCGTTTCCGTCTTGGCACGCTGCGTCTGTTCTTCCAGGACAATTTTGCGGGAGAGCACGATATTGCCGCGGCGCTTGTTCACTTTGATTACCTTCATTTGGAGTTCTTCTCCGCGAAGGCTGTCGAGGTTGCGGACCGGATGGAGGTCGACTTGCGAGCCGGGTAGGAATGCGCGGATGCCAACGTCAACGGCCAGACCGCCCTTGATGCGCTCGATCACTCGGCCGGTGATGATGCTTTGCTCATTGTAAGCGCGCTCGATATCATCCCAGATTTTCATCTTCTCCGCTTTTTCCCTGGAAAGGACCACATACCCATCACGGTTTTCTGTGGTCTCCAGCAACACTTCGATTTGGTCTCCAGGTTGAATCGAAACGCGTCCTGATTCGTCGCGGAATTCGTCTAGCGAGATAATTCCTTCCGATTTGAATCCGACGTCCACGATTACATCCGAGTTTGTTACGCTCAGAACCATGCCTTTGACGACTTGCCCTTCTGAATAGTTTTTGAAAGTAGAGTCGTAGGCTTGCAGCAGTTGTGCGTAATCCTCTCCGCTGTCAACGTCAAAGGTGACTGGATGGGCGGATCGGAACGAGGGCCGTGGGGTTTCGGTTTTAAAGGAGCTTTTTACCTTTCCTCCTTTGCGTGGCGCCGATGGAGCATCAGTGAACGACATTTAAAACATTCCTCCTGTTGTAAAGACTATTTTCATTTGGATTCGATTCGAAATCTCGGCGTCACCGGTCAAAATGCTGGTTACCAGTTTGGTTGGGATGCTGCTGCTGTTCAAGAAACGGGAGATATGACTAGCGGGAGAAATCCCCGGCTTTGGTGTAACGGCAGAAGCTTGAAGTTTGGACAACAACGCGAGACATTCCTTGTATCGTATTTAAATTTAAAAAGGAAACATTAACCGATGCGCCAAAAACTTGTCAAGGTTAACTCCATGCGCGTCGAGCCTGTATCGACGCCGCGCCGAAAAAAGCTGAATCTTCCAGCAGATACGGGCAATATTAATTTGGCCTGGAAATCGAGGCAGAGAATGAAAGTCGGCAAGAGTCAGTCGGCAGTAAAAGCGTTACTGACCATTTGGAAGCAGCCAATGGCACAAAGCACCCGGCTTAGCGATAGGGAGAAAACTCAATTTCGAAATGATCAATGAGTTTTTCCTGGTGACTGCCGACTTTCATTCTCTGCCTCCATTTCCAGGCCAATTCTTGGTGGAAACTAAACACCAGTGGTAGACTTAATGTTTTGGACAACGCGGGCGATTACTCCCGCCGGCCACCTAGTGGACCGTGACATTAGAAACGGTGGTACCAGCCGTCAGCATTTCTCTCAACAACCGGCTTTTACTGATAGCTGACGGCTGAGAGCTGAAGCACCTCTGCTGTTACAGGCAACTAGAATAGAGAAGAGAGGACGTTGATTGAGATGAAAGAGGGAATTCACCCAACTTACCATGCGGTTCGGATTCACTGTGCGTGTGGAAATGAGTGGGAAACCCGTTCGACCAAGGCGGGAGAGGAAATCCGGCTGGAAATCTGCTCCCAGTGTCATCCATTTTTTACCGGAAAGCAGAAGCTGATTGACACAGCCGGACGCGTTGAGCGGTTCCACAGAAAATACGCAAAGAAGAGCTGAGCAATAATGGAAGAAAATGTTCTAGTGGGAGGACAGGCCGTCATCGAAGGCGTGATGATGCGCACCCCGAACGCGTTCGCCGTGGCGGTGCGCAAACCGTCCGGTGAAATGGCCGTGTTGAAAGAAAGGTTGGATCTGTCAGCCTGGAAACCATGGATGCGGTGGCCCCTTCTGCGAGGGTTCCTGATCTTGGTGCACTCCATGATCCTGGGTGTGCGCGCGCTCAACTTTTCCGCTTCGGTGGCCATCGATGAGCCCGAACGGCCTGCGGAAGGATGGAAGCAGCGCGCTGCCGTTGCGCTTTCATTTGTTCTCGCGCTGGCTTTTGGGATTTGCCTGTTTCTCTTTCTCCCGCTTTATCTGACACGACTTGCGGCTCATTTCTTGCCGGTATTGAACAACTGGATCCTGTTCAACGTTGTGGATGGGTTGATTCGGGTTTTGTTTTTCCTGGGCTACCTTGGCTTTATCGCTCGAATGAAGGACATCCATCGCATTTTCCAGTACCACGGCGCCGAGCACAAAGTCGTGCACAACTGGGAATCGGGAATGGGTCTGACCGTGGAGAATGCCCGGCGGTTCTCGCGGCTGCATCCGCGATGCGGAACCAGTTTTTTGATGTTCGTCATGCTGGTGAGCATTTTCGTGTTCACCGTTTTCAAGTGGAATTCCTTCCTGCTTCTGTTTCTGTCTCGGATCATTCTGATGCCCTTGATCTCGGGGATCGCTTACGAGTTGATCCGAATCTCCGCTAGGAATGTCACTAATCCGTTCGTCGTCCCGTTTATCAAGCCCGGCCTGTGGCTGCAGTTGATTACCACACAAGAACCTTCTGATGACCAGTTACAGGTGGCAATTTACTCCCTGGAGCAAGCTCTCGGCATCGAGAAGCAAATAAAAGCGCAGGCGGCTTAAGTCATGTTTGAGCGTCTCGAAGAAATCCAACGGCGGTATGAGGACCTGTCCCATCAGTTGGGAGATCCAACGGTGATCTCCGACCCGGAGAAATACCAGAAGCTCGCCAAGACTCACGGCGAGCTGCAGGAAATCGTCGATAAGTACCGCCAGTATAAGAACATCGACCAGGGAATCCGCGAAACCCGGGAAATGATCGTGCACGACAGCGACAGCGAGTTATTAGCCTTGGCCAAAGAAGAAATGACATCACTGGAAAACCAGCGTGAGAAGTGCGTGGAGGAGCTGAAGGAGCTGCTTGTACCCAGGGATCCCAATGACTCCAAAAACGTGATCCTGGAAATCCGTGCCGGCACCGGAGGAGATGAAGCGACGCTGTTTGCCTCGGAAATGTTTCGCATGTACACGCGATACGCCGAACGGGAGGGATGGAAAGTCGAATTGTTGTCGGCACATTACTCCGGTGTGGGCGGTGTGAAGGAAGTGATCGCGATGGTCGAAGGGAATCGCGTTTACAGCAAATTGAAATATGAAAGTGGCGTTCATCGCGTGCAGCGCGTCCCGCAGACCGAGGCCAGCGGGCGAGTGCACACTTCGGCCGTCACCGTTGCCGTTTTGCCGGAGGCCGATGAGGTCGAGGTGCAGATCAATCCCAAGGATCTCCGCATTGACACTTTTTGCTCCTCCGGACCCGGCGGCCAGTCGGTCAATACCACTTATTCGGCCGTGCGCATCACCCACCTGCCAACCGGCGAGGTGGTTTCCTGTCAGGACGAAAAATCACAAATCAAGAATAGAGCCAAGGCGATGCGCGTTCTGCGCTCTCGGCTCTACGAAAGAGCTCTAGCCGAACAGCAGAGCCAAATTGCGCAAAACCGCAGAACTCAAGTTGGGACGGGCGACCGCAGCGAAAAAGTGCGCACGTATAATTTTCCTCAGAACCGCCTGACGGATCATCGCATCGGCTTGACGCTGCATCGTCTTGATTCCATTATGGACGGAGACCTGGACGAAGTAATTGATTCGCTGGTCGCTCACTTTCAGGCAGAGAAGCTCAAAAAAGAAACCGAAACGGCGGCGTGAATCCGATTGCGGATTCTCTGGATTGCGGAATGCGGAATGCGGATTGCGGATTGAAGAATCGGCGAGAATGAAAATACCCACAACATTTCTCATCCGCGATGGCGGACTGCATGTTCCTGGCGACTTGGTGGCGAAGAACTTTAACCACCAAGGGCACGAAGGACACCAAGGCCGGATAGCCCGGTAATACTCTTGGTGCCCCTTGGTGCCCGTAGTGTCCGTAGTGGTTTGATTTTTTTTTGGTGCCGAAATTTCGAACGCAAGCCGCCTCTCATCAAACCCGGTGCTCACTATTCGTGATGCCCTCAAGCAGGGCAGTGCTGTTCTTCGCACATTGAACAATCGAAATGCCGAGGCCGATGCGCGAACGCTGCTGGGCGGCGTAATTGGCAAGGACTTCACCTTTCTCCTAACTCATCCCGAAGCCGAGATCGACGGAAAACAGTGGGAAGAATTCCAAGATTGGATTCAGCAGAGGGCATCCGGGAAGCCCATTGCTTATCTGGTAGGGCATCGTGAATTTTATGGTCGAGATTTCGTCGTTTCGCCCGCGGTGTTGATTCCGCGGCCGGAAACGGAGCTCTTAATTGAGCAAGGGCTCAGACTGCTGAGAGTGGAGAATAGCGGGAGAGGGAACACAGCGCGACCGGCTGCCGCCAGTACCGATCCCTGCCGATTAGAACCTTTGCCGATTTGGATCGCCGATATCGGCACGGGCAGTGGCTGCATCGCCGTCACGCTGGCAGCGGAAATTCCTCGCGCCCGCGTCATTGCCACCGATATTTCTGAGGCCGCGCTTGGTGTCGCCCGAGAAAATGCCCGGCGGTACGGAGTGGCCGACCGAGTTCAATTCCAACGAGTCGATCTGCTTCCGCGCGGCGCCGCTCGCCTGGATGCGGTTTTTTCCAACCCGCCTTACGTCGCTTCTATTGATCGTCTTCTTTCAATGGAGGTACGCGAACACGAGCCGGCGCAAGCCCTGTTTGCGGGAGAGAACGGCATGGAAATCTATCGGCGCATTGTGCCACTGGCGGGCCAGAAACTGAAGCCGGGCGGTCACTTGCTGCTGGAACTTGGTTATCAGTCCGAGCAAAAGGTGCGCTCCCTTTTTGATCCTTCCTTGTGGCAAAGCGTAGAGGTCTTTCCCGATCTTCAAGGAATTTCAAGGTGCCTGGTGGCGAGGGTGAGGTAAGTTTTTAATGACTTGGAACGTGAGAAAGGATTGGTGCCGCGCATGAGAACCTGAGCAAGAATCAGAACCGCGCCCGTCAGGGCGCGCGCGGAG
>DASYPF010000004.1:0-9423 GCA_036006905.1 Acidobacteriota bacterium | reverse complement strand
GCCCGGCGTGTACCTCTTTAAGAATAGCGACGGGAAGGTCGTCTACATCGGAAAGGCCAAGAATCTAAGGACCCGCGTCCGCTCTTACTTCCAGCATGGCCGCTTCGCCGATCTTAAAACCGACACGATGGTGGCCGAAGTCCAAGATCTGGAGTTTCTGGTGACCGATTCAGAGCTGGAAGCTTTCATGTTGGAAAGCAACCTGGTCAAGCGGAACGAGCCCAGGTACAACGTCAGGCTGAAGGACGATAAGCGCTTCCTGATGATCAAGCTTACCGTAAACGAACCTTACCCGCGGGTGCTGCTTACCCGCAGGGCCGCCAACGACGGCGCGCTCTACTTTGGACCTTACCAGCCCGCTTCTCTGGCGCGAAACACCATCAAGCTGATCAACCGCCATTTCCAGCTTCGCACCTGCGACATTGAGATCGACGGAAAGAGCGCCCGTCCCTGTCTCGAGTACGATATCAAACGCTGCCTCGGTCCCTGCGTCGCCGGGCTCTGCGCCGGCGAAGACTACGCGGCCGCAGTGCAAGATGTGATTTTGCTGCTGCAAGGAAAGAACGAAGAATTGGCCGCCAGTCTGGAGCAGAAAATGCTGGCTGCGGCTGAAGAGAACCGCTTCGAGGCGGCCGCGTTTTATCGGGATCGCTTGATCATGGTCCGCGACCTGGCCCGAACGCAGCGGATGATTAACAACCGGCTGGATGATGTGGACGTTTTTGCATACTACCAGGAAGGATCGCGCATTACCCTTCAGCTCTTGACCCTGCGGGAAGGAAAAATCCTGGGAAAGAAAGAATTCTTCTGGGAAGATGCGCTCTCCTTCCAGCCGGCGCAGTTTCTGCGCGAAGCGCTGCAGCAATTTTATGTCTCAGGAACTTTTATTCCCGCGGAAATCTATCTGCCGGTTCCTATTGAAGACCAGGAGTTGATGGAAGCATGGCTTGCTGAAAGAAGCGGCCGGCGGGTGCATATTCGCATCCCCAGCCGCGGCGAAAAACGGCAGCTCATCGACTTTGCCGCCAAAAACGCCAAGATCGCCTTCGATGCCCGGTTCAAGATTTCGCGCTCCGGCAAGGCACACGCTCTTCAGCAACTCCAGGAAACACTCGACCTGCCTCAGCTTCCCGTGCGGATTGAAGCATTCGATATTTCCAATATTCAGGGAAACGAGACCGTCGCCAGCATGGTGGTGTGTATCGACGGAGTGATGGACAAAAGCGAGTATCGCAAATTCAAGGTGCAGACCGTTACAGGGCCGGACGATTTCGCGTCGATGCGCGAAGTGGTGTACCGCCGTTATCGAAAATTGACATCCGAAAATCGCCCCCTGCCGGACCTGGTGTTGATTGATGGAGGGAAAGGGCAGCTCCATGCGGCGGCCGAAGCACTCGACAAACTGAATCTGGACATTGCACTAGCCAGCATCGCCAAGCGTGAGGAAATCATTTTTGTACGTGGCTGGGATGACCCGGTGATCCTGGAGAAGACATCGTCCGTACTGCACCTGATCCAAGAAATTCGAGATGAATCGCATCGTTTTGCCGTCACATATCACCGCAAGCGTCGCAGCATGCGGGATTCTCAATCGGATCTGGACCGAATTGCCGGCATCGGTGAATCGCGAAAAAAAAATCTGCTGCGCCACTTCGGATCACTAAAGCGCGTCCGTGACGCTACCGAATCCGAGTTGGCCAAGGTTGTCGGTCCCAATGCAGCAAAGGCGGTAAAGGAAGCTTTAGGATAATCACGAATTTCGCAAGATTCGCCAGTGAAAAGTACATCAACAGCCGACCACGATCACGTCCACGAGCATGTCAACGTCCACGACAGAACCGCGCCCGTCAGAAGGTGTGAAAAAATACTGAGCCGCGCGCGTAAGCAAGCGGACACTACCACCCGCAAAGCTCAAGCTGTCTTTCATTTGATCGATCGCGGGTCCGCTTGCTCACGCGCGCGGCTCAGTATTTTTTTCACACCTTCTCAGGGCGCGCGTGGAGAATCTAACGAGGGGTCCGACAATTCCCGCCGGTAAGCTTCCCAGCGCGGGGCCAGGCACGGAGAGTGTCTCAAAACTACGAACCACAGGGGACACTGGGAACACGGGGGATTTAATGATTGCTTTATCAATACGATTTACTGCCAATTTCGAAAACCCTTGTGGTCCCCGTGTTCCCAGTGTCCCCCGTGGTTTCACAATTTTGAGACAGCCTCCACCGGTATGAGCTTCGCGGCCTTCGCGCCTTCGCGGTGAATTTTTTCTCGCGGGCTGACGCCCGCGGTTCTGTGGACGGTGTATGTCGGTTGATTCTCCCTACGCGGGCTAACGCCCGCGGTTCTGTCGGGCCGCGAGCAAGCGAAGGACCACACGCGGTGCGGAAGGACATCAACGATCACAGTGGTGCTTTTGTTCCGGTTTCGGCAATCATTACCGTGATCTTCCCGTAGTTAGAAGCGAGCTAAGCTAGCTATAGCTGGCTCTGATGGCTGATAGCTGATAGCTGATAGCTCCTAGCTTCCCATCAGCGTGCAAGGAAGCCGCCATCGATGGGCAGAGCGTGCCCGGTGATAAACGAAGCGGCATCCGAGCAGAGCCAGACGACTGCTTCCGCAACTTCTTCGGGCGTGCCCACGCGTCCGAGCGGGTGCATCGCTGTTATCTGCGCCTCGGTCTCAGGCTCTTGAAGGAGGCGTTCCGCCATTGGGGTCTGGATGACGGCGGGACAGACGGCATTGATACGGAGGCCCTGCGGAGCGTACTCGAGCGCAGCGGCTCGGGTCAGTCCAATTACGCCATGCTTGCTGGCGTGGTATCCGGCTCCGACCGGACCTCCAACCAAGCCGGCCACTGACGACATGTTCACGATAGCGGCGCCCGGCTGCTTGAGCATCTGAGGAATTTCGTACCTCATGCAAAGCCAAATTCCTTTCAGGTTGACATTGATGACCCGGTCCCAAGTTTCTTCGGCGTAATCGGCGGTATTGACGAACGGTGTTCCTTCGATGCCCGCATTGTTGAAGGCATAATCCAGGCGGCCATAGCTTCCAACGGCTTTGTCGATCAAAGCCTCGACCTCCCTTGCCTGCGACACGTCAGTCCGGACAAAGATGCCTTCGCCGCCGGCTTTACTGACCAGTGCCAACGTCTCGTTTCCTTCCTCCACGCGGCGGGCAGCCAGTACAACTTTTGCTCCCTCCCTGGCAAACGCCAGTGCCGCAGCTCTGCCGATCCCCGAGTTCCCACCCGTTATCACAACGACTCTGTCTTTGAAACGTGCGCTCATTGATGTGCCCTCTGTTAGCCTGCGGCTTTTGCTCACTGCTGATAGCTGACGGTGGAATACCGCCACCACGGGGCTTGTCCCCGTGGAGCCGTGATTGGAACTAACAGCGGCCCTTGCTCCTGCGCCACCACGGGGCTTGTCCCCGTGGAGCGATGATTGAAAAACTAATCGCTCGCGCCGGTGCGCCGACTTTGAAATCGTTCGCTCGATAGCCGGAAGTCATCGCTCCACGGGGACAAGCCCCGTGGCGCGAGACATAAGTTGCGATACAGTTAGTTTCCAATCACGGCTCCATGGGGACAAGCCCCATGGTGGCTTCGTGCTGCTTCAAAATTTGACCGTTTTGTGAACCTTATGCGCACCAAGTGAGCTAGAAAGAGTATTTCAAGCCGAATTGAATACGCCGCGGCTCGTCCGCCGAATTGATGGTTGCAGTGTTGGGAGCCCGAAGGGCGGCTACCGGCTGGTTAAAGTGCGGCGTGTTGGTGAAGTTGAAAGCTTCAAATCGGAACTGTAGATGGTGTTCCTTCCACGGCATATTGAAATGCTTCGCCAGAATGAAATCGAGGTTCCCCAATCCGGGTCCATAAAGAACATTGCGGCCGGTGGTTCCATACACTCCCGGCAGGCTCTGGACAAACGCGAACTCATCGAACCATTTGTCGATGGTTGGGTTATCAAGCTTCCCGCTGGCAATCCGATCACCACGGTTTCTGGTACCGCTGTTCTGAGGATCGCCAGGATAACTCACATCAAACGGGAAGCCGGTGCGGAAGGTCATAATCCCGCCTACCTGCCAGCCTCCCAGCACCGCATCCAGCGTGCCGTTCCAGCCGGACCCAAACAACCTGTCCCGACCAAAGGGCAACTCGTAGCTAAAGCTGCTGATGAAGCTGTGGCGGCGATCGAGGCTGGAATTCCCCCGCTCGCCTGACAGGTTGTACTCGTTGGCTCTGCCGGAAAGGTCCTCGTCGAGCGATTCGTTTCCCTGGTCAATACTATGGGACAAGGTATAGGACGAGATGAAAGTAAGACCCTTCGAGAACCGCTTTTCCACCTTGGCAACCATCGCATTGTAGTTCGAGTTCGAGCCTGCGTCGCGGAGCGTTACTTGGTTCCACATGGGACGGACCCGGCGCAAAGACTCTCGAATGGTGGGGTGAGGCCCACCATTATTGATGTTGCGTCCCGAGTACAGGTGTGTGGACTTTGACCCCTGATACCCGACTACAAACAGGACATCTCCGGGCAGTTCCCGCTGAACATCCAAGAACCACTGCGAGGAGTATTGGTTGGGCAGTTCATCATAAGACGCTTCGATGTTGGTGCCCGGCACGGGGGCCTTTGCGGGTAACACTACCGGCGCAAAACCTTCTTTGACGAACGCAGCCTGGGCAGTATTGGTACCGTTGATGATGACCTCGGTAAAGTCAGGTGTCTGATTGATCCAGCGGGCGCTTTCACTGGTGAGATAATCCGCCTCGCCATAGAAGATGCCAAAGCCGGTCCGGATGACCGTTTTATCGTTTAGCTTGTAGGCCAAACCGAGTCGCGGCGCAAAGTTGTTCCAATCCTCCTTACAGCCGCAGTCTCTGCCGTTCTTGGGGCGCTCGAAAGTTTCATAACGCGGATCGCCCGGCCGAACACCGTTGAATTCGGTGATAAACCGGCTGACTCCAAGGCGGCCGACCGCAACACCCTCCGGAAAGTATGGAGATTGGAACAGCTCCCAGCGCAGGCCAATATTCATGGTCAGCCTGGAACTGATCTTCCAGTCATCGAGGAAGTAAAGACCCCAGTATGGCGCGATGGCGTCTTCGCTCAACTGGTTGCCTACCTGGGTCTGACTGGCAAATCCCAGGAGCATGTCGGCCAGGCCGTTGCCGGTGGCAAGGCGGCTGGCGGCATCATTGGGCCTTTCTGCCGTGTAAACCTTGCTGAACACGAAGCGGCCGCGGCGAAAACGCTGCGCCTCACGAAAAATATCCAGCCGGCGGAACTCCACTCCGGCCTTCAGTCCGTGACTTCCCCTGTAAATCAACAGGTTGTCGTGCAACTGATAGTTGTCCATGAAATTCCGGTTAGGCCAGAAACTGCGGGAACCGATCTCGTTGTATCCGGCGGGTGAGAATCGCGCCAGCCCGTGGTCCATCCCATCATTAAAGCCGTCGCCCGGCGAGTTCTTAACGCCGAACTTCTTGTTTAGATTTTCCGTGTCCAAAATATCGAAGCGCGTCGGATAGTGCGTGAATCCGAATCTCACCTCGTTATAAACGATTGGCGTGAAAACACGGGTCCAGCTCGCTGCCACATTGTCGGCGGGCAGGTCGACAGTCTGGCCAAGACCGCCCCCGTTGGCCGACAGGGGGAGTGGGCCATTCTGCAATTTAAAATCCCTGCGCATGCTCCAGCGGAAAAACAGGCGGTCTCTGTCCGTGAAGTTGTGATCGATTCGCAGATCGGACTGGTTGGCGTCATCGGTGTCGCTGGGAGCAAAGAAAAAGTTGTCTGGCATGTTCTCCCTGCCGGGAATATTGGGCAACGGATAGTTGGCGATGATCCTTGCGGCAACCGGGTCAAACCGGTTAAGCGGGATGACGTTGTTTGGGAACTGCGTGCGGAGAGCATTAGCGCCGGTGCCGGTAATCGATAGAGGATCGTAAATCCGATTTCGGTTCAAGCCCTCCTGCGAGAAATCTCCGCTCCGGGCCAGCGGGCCGGGGACAGTCGAAGTGAAGCTCCGTCCCCTCCGGATGCGGGTCCCTTGATAGCTGAAGAAAAAGAACGTCTTGTTCCGGACAATCGGGCCGCCGAAGGTTAGCCCAAACTGGTTCTGGCGCAAGGTTGGCTTCCCGGATCCGGCGCGGTTGGCAAAGAAGTTCGTGCCGTCGAACTTGTCATTGCGGAGGAATTCGTAGAGCGAGCCATGCAATTCGTTTGTGCCGGACTTGGTGGATACCAGTACCTTGCCGCCCATGCGGTATCCATATTCGGCCGAGTTGTTGCTCGTCACGACTTTGAACTCGCCGATGGCGTCCACCGATGGTTTCACGGCCTGCGCCTGGAAACCGAGGGGCCCCCCCGAGGCGCGCGAGCTGTTGTCGATGCCATCCAGAAGAACGTTGGTCTGGTAAGCACGCTGCCCGACTGCGATGAAGCCGCCCTCGGTGCCGTCTTCGCCACCGGTGCGGGCACCGTGCCCCTGCGAACGCGCCGGCTGGACACCAAGCGAGAGCTGCGCAAGCTCAAGATAGTTTCGCAGATTGAGCGGCATCTCGACGATGCGCTTGTTCTCGATCACCTGGCCCACGTTGGTCGTCTCGGACTCGAGCAGCGCGGCCGTCGCCGTCACCTCGACGGTTTCGGCCATGCTCCCGATCCGCAGGATGAAGTCGACACGAGCGATTTGGTCCACGTCAAGCTTTAGTTCCTTCCGGGTCTGCGGTGCGAAGCCGGCCTGTGTCGCCTCAATCCTGTAACTGCCAGGCCCGAGAAAGGGGACCGAGTAAAAGCCCTGTTCGTTGGTCTTGACCGCGTTCACGACGCCTGTGGCCAGATTCGTGACAGTGATGACCACTTCAGGCACATAAGCGCCCGACGGATCCGTCACCACGCCCTGGATACCGGCGTTCTGCCCAAAGGCTGCACCACTCGCGAGCAGAAAAACCAGCAGGCGCATCATAACTGAAAGAGTCTTTTTCATGTGGATTCCTCCCGGCAATGCTTCAAAGCTAATCTTCCCACTCATTTCCTTCCTCCATTAGGCCGTCCGCCGCTTGAGAGTGATCGAAATAGGTCGCCGGCCCTTCAGGGCACTCACTTTTAGGATAGAGAACCCCAAAATATTTCCCTGACTGTCGATTTTCTCCATCACAGCATCGTTTTCAGTTTCTTTGAAGTGTCCTGCTTTCCGCTCGAAGAGCACTTCAAGGTAGTCGGCTTCTCGGTCGTACCAGATTGTTACTTCTTCTCCCATAAGACCTCTCCACTTTTCACCGTATCTGTATGGTACGACGTGATGATGAAATTGTCATTCGGTAAGGCCTTCACTACAACACATAGGAACTTGCTTGTCACCGGAGTTGAAGGGTAGAGCTTGTAAAAGAGCTCCACGTCGTTGTCAGTAGTGGATCTCTACCAGCTCTACCAGATGGCCGGCCAAAACTACAGCCCCAAAATTCTCGCTGCATTCCCTCCGCGAATCTTTTCCTTGTCCGCTTCGGGAATAGGGAGCGCGGCGATGCTCTCCTTCATCCTTGCCAGGCTGCCGATCTGATGCGGATAGTCACTGCCGGCTACGATGTGATCGGCTCCGGCGAACGTGATCGCCAGCATCAGCGCGTTTACGTCGAAATTTACCGTGTCGAAGTAGAAGGTCTTCAGATATTCGCTCGGCGGCCGATCGATGTTGGCGCGGCAGTCGGAGAATGCGTGAAAGCCGCGGTCCAGACGCTCTGCCAGGTATGGCACGGCGCCGCCCAAGTGCGCCAGCACCCAGGTGATTCGCTGGAACCGACGGATGACGCCGCTAAAGACCAGCTTCGCGGCCGCAAGCGTCGTGTCCATCAGGAAGCCAACAAGCGGCATCAGCCAGTATTGAGTCATCGCTTCCACGCCGACCGGATGGATCGGGTGAATGTAGAGCACGGCGCCCAACTCATTCGCCTTTTCATACAACGGACAGTAGCGCGTATCATCCAGCCCCACGCCGCTCACGTTGCTGAATAACATCGCGCCGCGCAACCCGAGCCGAGTCATCGCGCGCTCGAGCTCGCTGACCGACGCGGCCGGATCGTTCAGCGGCAGGGTGGCCAGCGCGGTGAAGTGCTCGCCCCGGGTCGCTGCGACCTCGGCAAGACAGTCGTTGACCATTTGCGCCAGTGCAATGGCGCGCGCTGGAGTCTCGAGGTGCGTCCCCGGCGTGGTTAGCGTCAGGACCTGCTTGTCGATCGCGGCCTCTTCCAGCACGCACTGCCGGTATTCGATATCGCGATGACCCCGCACTGCGATGTTGGTGTCGCCGGGATAATGCAGCAGCGGATTCCCTTCATCGTCGATGGTCACCCTGACATTGGTCGGTCCCGCCCGAAGCGCATCGAGATAGGCGGGCGGGTAGTAATGGTTATGAAAGTCAATGATCATGGATTGAAGCTATCAGCTATCAGCAATTAGCTATCAGTCATCAGCTATCAGCTAGCAGTCCTCAGGTGTCAGCGCTCAGACATCGTTTTCGGCTCGTAGCTGTTACGCTCAGAGCTGAGCGCTGATAGCTGAAGGCTGATAGCTGATAGCTGATCCTCAACGATTCAACCTTAACCTTCGTCATTCGACCTTCGACCTTCGACACTTCCTTTTCTAGCCCAGAGATAATACACCGGCCAGCCCAGGGCGACCAATCCCAGCCCTGTTGCGCTTTCCCGTGGATCGGACATGATCTGGTTTGTGACGATGAAAGCCGACGCGAGAATGAAAACTGCCGGTAGAATCGGATATCCCCATGCGCGAAAGGACGGTGCGTAGTCCCGCTTCCTGCGCAGAAGGAAAAGCCCCAATACCATCAACCCGAAGAAGATCCACTCGGTATAGATGACACGGGTGAAGAGCGTGCGGTAGGTGCCGGTCGCCACCAGCACGGATGCCCAGATGGCTTGCATTACGATGGCGCGGTGCGGCGTCTGGAAGCGCGGATGCACGGCGGCGATCCAGCGAAACAGAAGGCCGTCGCGCGCCATCGCGAAATACACCCGCGGTCCGGCCAGGATGATGCCGTTGACGGCCCCAAACGTCGAAAAGATCACCAGCACTGAAATGGCTGAGCCTGCGCCCGGTCCAATCACCGCCTCGGCGGCGTCGGCTGCCACGCGCGTCGAGGACATCACCTTCTCGAGCGGGAGCGCGGAGAAGTACGCCGCATTGAGAAAGATGTAGCAGGCGGTGACTACAAGCGTGCCGATCGCAAGCGCGAGCGGAATAGTGCGCTCCGGCTTGCGCGTCTCCTCGGCCGCGTAGGTCACCATATGCCAGCCACCGAATGCGAAGAGCCCGGCAGCAATGGCGAGCGCGAACTTGCGCACCGAAATCTCGTGGCCGGTCCCGACAAGCGGAGTGGCTGCCGCGCCCGAAGAGCCGAGTGCCA
>DASYPF010000003.1:0-2738 GCA_036006905.1 Acidobacteriota bacterium | reverse complement strand
CGGGGGTGCCTCGCGCTCTACGCGTCGGCACCCCCGGCTACTGCTATTGGTCCGCCTCGCGGACATGCACTCGTGCACGGCTCCGGCCACTTACGGCAATGCAAAGTATCCCTTCCGTGCGCGAACTTTCAGGCCTTTGGGCACGACTTCGACGCGGATGTTTCGAAATGCGCCGTCCATTTTCTTATTGGTGGAACTGTAAGCCAGCAGGTAGCGTGCATGCAGATCCTTATCGATATGCGCCAGGCCCTGGGAGAGATCGTTGCTGTTATGCTGATAAAAACCACCGGTTGAATTTGACAAAAAGCGCAATAAACTCTCTTCTTGATCCGTGCCTATCATGGCCGCGCGATCAAACTGGCTTTCGCCGTTGACGACGCGCGTTCGGGTTCCACGCTGCAGAGGGCTAATACTCTCCAGTTGAGATGTCTGAAAGATAGGCGCCTCGCTCTCCAGGCCCCGAGTGTCCACGGCATAGATTGCCGTGTTGGAACGAATGGACGCTGCCAGGGTTGATTCGAGAATCTGCCGCACGTTGGGAGGAACGGCGAAGCCCTGGGAGAGCAAGACAAGTGTCTTTCTTCCGGGCACAAGCTGCAACCCGTCGGCGATGGCTTGAATCGCGAGCAAAACAGATCGTGAAAGCTGGTCGTCCAGCGACGACTTAAGAGAATAGAACTGCAGTTCTGCGTAACGGGCCATATCCAGTTCGGCCTGTGCAGCGGCCAACGCAGGAACGATCATAGCGGCAGGCGCCCCAGCAGCCGCGGACCCTAGAAGGTTACCGATCTTTTGCGTGAGTTTGTCCTGCTTGTCGACCGACTGCGAAGCTCCCAGGCTCAAAGCTTCATGTTCCCCGGCCACGGCGTCTCCACGCGAGCCGGAGTAGCGAAGCGCTTCGGATAGTTTCTCTTTATCCCGAGTGAAGCTCTGCAATGTTCGTAACCGGCTGTCGAACGCAAAGATGGCCAACTGGTCCTGCCCATCCAAATGCTTGGCGATGTACTTGCGCGCGCCTTCGCGAACCAGCTTCTGGTTGGCTACAGTGGTCGTCGAGTAGTCCAGCAGCAGGACGATGGAATGAGAGGCAGCCTCGCCTTGCAGATACGCGGTCTGCGGCGTTTCTACCCGACTGGGCCCCATCGAACCGGTATGCGTGGAAGTCAGGGCCGGCCGATGTTCTCCAGTCCGATCCACCAGCAAGAATTCCAAAGTTTGGGGCACATTGTCCTCAAAAATACGGAAGTCTTCTGATTTGAGATTCATCACGGACTGCCCCTTTTTGCCGGTGACGACAACGTCGACGGTTACCAGGTGTGTTACGGCGCGAAAGCGCTCGTTTGCTGTCGCCGGCGGTGGGGCGGAATTTGACGGATTTTGCCCAAACAAGGTCGCGGTAAACGCGCCAAGACACAGAAAGCAAAGAAACAGGGCTGTCAACGTTTGAAAGAACTGTTCGTTCCGCAGTCCGCAATCCTCATTCCGCATTCGAAGAATCATGGACTTCAACGACCCGACTCCCCTATACTGATGGTTATTTTACCTATGTTTTTTACGACAGTTCTGTCTGTTTTCCTGCTTCTAGCGCCCGGAGTCGCGGCTCCTCAAAAGCCTTCCAAAAACGCCAAGGCCGAAGAGAGCTATTTCAAAAAGTGGCTGGAACAGGATGTCACCTACATTATCACTCCGGAAGAGCGCGAAATATTTAAAAATCTTGCGACCGGTGAAGAACGCGAGGCGTTCATCGAGCAGTTCTGGTTGCGCCGCGATCCTGATCCAAACACGGCTCTCAACGAATTTAAGGAAGAGCACTATCGGCGTCTCTCATACGCCAACGATCACTATTCCACTGGGATGCCCGGATGGAAGACAGACCGGGGAAGGATTTACATCATTCACGGCCCGCCGGACTCCATCGAAGACCACGCCTCAGGTGAAACCTACTATCGTCCCCGCTCCGAGGGAGGCGGCAACACCACCACATTTGCATTTGAGGTGTGGCACTACCGGCACATCGAGGGCGTGGGAAGTGATCTCGACATTGAATTCGTCGACAAGAGCATGTCCGGACACTATGAACTGGCCATGGACGAGATCGACAAGGACATGCTGACCTCCGTCCCCAACCTCGGCCTGACCTGGTCGGAGTTGCGCAAAGGCGGTGATAAATCGGAGCGCCTGGGAACGCGCTATTTTGCCAATGAAGCCGCGCGTCGTATGGCCGACCCGATGCGCAGCACCAGCATGAAAGATGCTCCCTTCCAGCGTATCGAGCGTCTGGCGAAACTACAGCGACCACCTCAGATCCGCTACAAGGATCTGGAACAATCCGTCAGCGCGCAATTGCACTATGACCAGTTGCCGTTTCAGGTGCGCGTGGACATGATCAGAGCCACCAGCACCGACTATCTGGTACCGGTGACCTTTTACTTTGACCGTTCCCTGCTGGGCTACAAACACTCCGGGCCCATCCGCGCCGCGCTGTTGAATGTTTACGGGAGATTGGAAACCATTAATCGGACGACTGCGTTTGCATTTGACGATGACGTCAATGCCTACTTCAACGAAGACGAGATGCGGTTCATGGGGAAGCGGTCTGTATATCAGAAAAACGTTCCGCTCAAACCGGGCCGCTACAAGCTCACGGCTGTCGTAAAGGATACTGTAAGCGGAAAACTCGGAACACTGGAGAGGGGAATTGTCGTCCCTGGAGATTCTTCTGACGGCCTCTCGATCAG
>DASYPF010000002.1:0-5014 GCA_036006905.1 Acidobacteriota bacterium | reverse complement strand
TGGTCGGCTCGCAGCGTATCGACAGTGATGAGGATGATGTTGAGCTTACGCTTTTCAGCCGGAGCTTGAGACGGGCCTGCAAGACAATACCAGGCAAGCAGCAAAGCGGAAAGGGCGGTAGCGACGGTCGCGTTTCGGCCCCTGCAAATTCCAGGAAGAGCAGATGAAATGCCTTGAGTTTTCAGTCTCATGTTATCGCCAAGTTCCCTGGGTGCCCAGAAAGTTCACAAAATGTCAAATTTTGGCAGAGCCCAAACCCGCAGGGTTTGAAGATTATAGCCGGCGGCAATGCCCGCCTTAGGCGGGCGACGCCGCCGGTTGGCCATCCAACCAAGAACAACCCGACCCTGAAGGGGTCGAAGAATTTCCGCAAATTTCTGCGACGCTTTCAGCGTCAGGTCGTTTTATGGTGTGGCTGACCGGCGGCGTCGCCCGCTTAAGGCGGGCTTGCCGCCGGCTATACTCTCAAAACCCTTCGGGTTTTTACAGATGGGACTTCCGTCATTTTTCTTCCCGGTGGCATCCGGATACTGAGACAAAAACGGACATGTCTCAGTGGTATGAGATCGCTCGCCAGATGCACTAGGCCAGAATTTCAATCACCTATGAGACTTGCTTCTGGCCTTTTGCAATAATTCCTGCGCCTTCGCTTCGTTTCCTTTCTGCGCGTATGCTCTAGCCAGCGACATCAGCGGGCGAGCATCCTCGGGAGCCAATTGCGCCGCGTGCTCTAGTACTTCAATCGCTTGGTCCGGTTTGTTCTCGAACAGGTACATTTCCCCCAGTGCTTGAAGTGAGGGGCGGTAGTCTGGGTAAATCCGAACTGCGTTTCGAAATGCCTCGATCGCTTCCTGGTATTGTCGTTTCCGAACCAGAGCCGCGCCCAGATTGTGCTGCGCCAGGAAGTGAGTAGAGTCGAGCAACACGGTTCGCCGAAAACCCACTATGGCGGCGTCCAGGTCACCCGTATTCAAATAAGAAAGCGCGAGGAAGTAAGAAGCCATCGCGTTATTGGGAGCGATGGCAAGGGCCCTCTTGAAGATCTCGAGCGCGCTCGGAAAATCGCGCTTCCGATAATAATTGAGACCTTTGAGGTGCAGAATTGCGATGTTGTCAGGCTCGTCCTTCTCGGCCTTCTGAAGTTGAGCCAAAGACTCATCATATTTGCCCTTTTGTCCCAGCGACAACGCGCTGGTGATGAGCTCGGCTGTTTGAATCTTGTCTTTGGGGTCAGCCCCTTTGCCGGTTCTTGGGACAGCGACAGGAGAGGAAACGGCGATATATCCCAGCGATTTCAATTTCTCGATCAGAGCCGGGTCCTGCGGAGCGTGCTCGGCATTGCCGGCCCGCTTTTCCCCCTCGCGCGGTGAATTTCGCTGCAGCCACTTCGCCAGTTCTTCCTTGAGAGGCGCAGCCATCGCGCGTCTGGATTGAAACAGATTTGTCCCTTCGTCCGGATCCGCGGCCAGATCGTAGAGCTCCGGACGGGGAGCATCAATCAGCTTTAAGTTTCCGCGGCGCAGGCTGCGCAGATCGCTCCACCCAAAATGCAGATTGGGCAGAAGAGTTTCAGCGTACGCCTCCTGGGCGCTGCTGTCTTTACCGAGAAGTTTTCCGAGCAGACTGTAACCCTGATTTTGAGGCGGAATGGCCAGACCCGCGATCTGAAGAATTGTGGCGTACAGGTCAATGGTGCGCGCGATCGAATCGATTCGACCGGGACGTATGCCGGGAGCTTTGATGATCAAAGGGACGTGCAAGGTCGAATCATAGATAAAGAATCCATGATAACTTTCTGCGTGCTCTCCCAGACCTTCGCCGTGATCTCCCACAGCTAACACAAGGGCGGAATCCCACCATCCTTTGCGCTTCATGAAATCAAAGAGCCGGCCCAACTGGCTGTCAGCGTAAGCGATCTCTCCGTCGTAAAGCTGATGGGTATACTCAGTACGAAATGGTTCAGGAGGAGCATAGGGGTAATGGGCGTCGTACAGGTGGATCCAAACGAAGAACCTGCCAGATGCCTTTTCCATCCAGGAGAGGGCTTCATCGATAACTGCGCCGGCAGGGCGATCGATCAGGTCCAGGTTTGCTTCCGCCATCGAATTAATGTCGAATCGGTCAAGGTAGTCATCAAATCCCTGATTCAGGCCAAAGCGTGAATCCAGGACGGCCCC
This sequence comes from Acidobacteriota bacterium, assembly GCA_036006905.1. GTDB lineage: Bacteria > Acidobacteriota > UBA6911 > JACQSX01 > JACQSX01 > DASXTB01. The sequence goes on along the minus strand of DASYPF010000002.1, from coordinate 2,837 downwards.
TCCAATAAACGCCGCCGTCTTGTACCCGCCTTTTTTTAGAACTTCCGCCAGGGTTTCAAATTTGGTGTCCAGGACGTTCCCGCTAAAGTCCCGGATCCCGTTGACCATGGGATAAGTCCCTGTAAGCATCACCGCGTGCGATGGCAGCGTGATTGGGACAGCCGTGTAAGCATGCTTAAATAGCACTCCGTTTCGCGCCAGTTCGGCTAGGTGAGGAGTTTTGATCTTCGTATAGCCGTAAGGTTCCAGATGGTCGGGGCGCACAGTGTCGAGAGAGATGAAGAGTATTCGCGGGGGAGGGGATGGTTGCGCCCAAAGGGTCTGTCCGGAAGCAAAGACCAGGATGCAAAACAAAAATCTAAAGTGCATGCAGCTCTGACCGGAATCGCCGGTCTTTGTGTAGATCTTCATACAAGGTGCAAATGCCAAGTGGCAAGTTACAGGGGGAGCGTTTTAGTTGCAAGTGGGAATAATGTCAGGCTCATGACCGAGCGCGAAACGTCAGAGCCCGGAGCGTAAGAACGTGTGAAAAAATACTGAGCCGCGCGCGTAAGCAAGCGGACTCTCGTCGGAGGGTCCGCTCCCTAACGGTCGCGGCTCGGATTTTTTCACAGATTCTAAGCGACGGGTCCCTCCAGAGTAAAGTCGGCCACCCAAACCTTCCTCTGGCAGACGCTGCTAATCTGGCGGGACCCGCCGCTTACGCTCCGGGCTCTGACGTTTTCGCCAGCCGATTCGAATTTTTCACCCTCACCGGGAACGATCCTTTGGCATAATCAGTAGAAGTATGTGGAGCAGAAGTGGTGAGGTTTTTTAATATGAAATCAAAAGCGAGAAACGGGCGGTTCTTTATAAGCATTCTGCTGTTCGGTTTGGTCGTGACTTTGCTGCTGGGTCAGAGCGAGGACCGAAAACAGGAGCGTAAGAAGGAGCAGGAGATCGCCAAATACTACGACAAGTGGTTGAACGAAGATGTCGTCTACATCATCAGCGATGAAGAACGCGCCGTCTTCGGCAAGTTGACCACTTCCGAGGAGAAGGACAACTTCATCGAGCAGTTCTGGCTGCGCCGCGCTCCCGATAATCGGACCTCGATCAACGAGGTGAAGGAAGAACACTACCGCCGTATTGCTTATGCCAACCAGCACTTCGGCAGCGGCATGCCGGGGTGGAAGAGCGATCGCGGCCGCATCTACATCATGTTTGGCGCGCCGTCCGAGATTGAGCACCACAGCGGGGGCGGCAGCTACCGTCGCAAGCCTTACGAGGGCGGCGGGGAAACCACCACTTATCCTTTTGAAGTCTGGCGCTATCGATTCATCCCCGGCATCGGCGACGACGTCGAAATTGAATTTGTCGACCGCTCCTGGACGGGCGAATACAAAATGGCGATGAACAGTTGGGAGAAGGATCTGCTGCTGAACGAGCCGGGCGAAGGCATGACCACAGCCGAACGTCTCGGGCTGCTGAAGCAGGCGCAGCGTCCAGGAATTCACCCCGGGATGATGAATGACCCGGTCTATCAGGCGCGCTCCGGCATGCGGATGAAAGACACGCCCTTTGAAAGCATGATGCGCTATTTCGCGTTGCAGCGGCCGCCGCAGATCAAGCAGAAAGAACTTCAGGCCATCGTTGAAGCGCGAATCAGTTTCGCCACGCTGCCGCTGTCGCTGGTCGTGCATCAGATCTGCGTGGATTCTGAAACTTCGATCGTCCCGATCACGGTTGAGATCGCAAACCAGGCGCTCGAGTATCGGAAATTGCCTGACCTGTATAAGGCCAACGTTGGGCTGTATGGGCGTATCACCGGGCTCAACGGCATCGTGGCGGCTGAGTTTGAGGACCGTATCGCCTCCGAGTATCGTGAACCTCAGTTGGCCCAGGGGCAAAAGCAGAAATCGCTCTATCAGAAGGTAGTGTCACTTCGTCCTGGCCGCTACAAGCTGGAGATGGTGATTAAAGACATGAACAGCGGGAACGTCGGGACGGTGGAGAGAAGTATCCATGTGACTCAGCTTGAAAAAGAACGGATGGCGGCAAGCCCGATTGTGCTGGCCAAGATGGTCGATATGCTGAAAGCTCTTCCATCGGTTCCACAGAGTTTCATTATCGGTGATGTGAAAGTAGTCCCTAACGTCACCGGCCGGTTCAAATCGACTGACGAACTGGGCGTCTATCTTCAGGTCTACAATCCGAAGATCGACGCAGCCACGTCACAGCCCGCAGTTACCATCGAGTACACCGTTACCGAGGGAGACAAGGTTCTGACTCAGATTACCGACAACGCGGGAAATTCCATCGAATACTTTTCGCCGCAGCGTCTGGTTCTCGTGCGCAAGTTGAAGCTATCGAGTCTACAGAAGGGAAATTACAAGCTAACGGTGACAGTAACCGACGCGCGAACCGGCCAAACCGCTGTAAGCCAGGCGGACTTTGAGGTGGGAAGTTAGGGCTGTGATTTAGCAGTACGGCCGCCGATGAACGCGAATGAACGCGGATCAAATCGGAGCCGCGAGCGTCAGCGAGCAATCTTCATTACTGCGAGTACCAGCCCGCGCGAATGCGCGGGCGCCAGAGTGTGGCCCAGGGCGCAAGCCCTGGGGATTAAAGATACTATCTAAATGATAGAGCCCGCCCAAAACGGGCGGGCGACAGAGAGCTTCGGAGGATGAGGATAAAAGCCGTCCACGTCCACGTGCACGACCACGTCAACGTCCACGACAACGTTTACGAAATCACTGGTTTTTGGGAATTCTTCTATGATTGTGGACAATCAACAGCAAGCTACCAGTACTGGGTTGCTAGTGGGAAGTGAGGCCACGGTTTATTTGTTGCAG
>DASYPF010000001.1:0-7293 GCA_036006905.1 Acidobacteriota bacterium | reverse complement strand
CTACAGTTGCACTGTGCACGTCCATTCCCACATACTTATCCTCTTGCATGGGCTCTCCTTTGGTTTGTTGCCGATCCTCATAATCGGCAGCAATAGCATGCACCCAAAGGGGCGCCCTTTCATAATGCGTGAAAAAATACTGAGCCGCTCGGGAGCACCGGTTTCAAGGGACCGCAGGACGACGGGCGAGTGGTCGAGATCGCGTACAGCATCGTGTCCTTTGCCATCGGTGAGGCTGCTATTACCGGCGGCAATCCTGCTCTTCGTGTTTACTCGAGCCGGAAGAACCGCGTTGCGTCATCAAGAAGCCGTTGCAGACGGGTCACGCAGCGCCCCCTAACAATGGCATCCAACAGAGGCATTTTAAAAACTTACAATGTGGTAGCCGCAGTCCTTGTAATCACTGCTGCCGGACTCTTTGTCGCGGCGAATAGTGATGAAGTTCTTGGCCAGTTCTGGTTGATTCTGGCGATCGTTTCGATCGTTGCGGCCCTGCTTGCCTGGATCACACCGAGGTATGGCAGTCGAAATTCACTCCTGTCGCCGCATGCCTCAGAGTTCGGCGTATTGCCTTCGCTGTCGAATCCTCAACGCGCGAGGCGCATCTATGGCATCACATTCAGCATCTCAACTATTCTCGCCGTCGCCGCTGTCCTGCTGTTACACTGGGAGTCTCATGCCGACTTCGATGTGATAGGGATCCTGTGGCTCATGCAGAATGCGCTGCCGTTAGTAATCGTGATCGCGCTCTTGTCGGTTGTACTCGGATCGTTTCTCTCCTGGCGTCGCTCATTCAAAAAGCCGCAGTGAAGCCCGTGTGCGGAACATCTAGCATTCACTACGGTCATTTTCCAATGCAAAACGTCGAAAAAATCTTGTCCAGGATGTCTTCCACTGTAGTTTCGCCCGTAATCTCTCCAAGATATTGCAAGCCACGGCGGATATGATAAAGAGCGAACTCTTCAGAGAGATTCTCTGTCAGCGCCGCGGTGCCTTCTTTCAACACAGCCCGTGTCCGCGCCATACAATCTCGATGACGCAGGTTGGTGACGATGATGCCCTCTTGATTCCACGAAGCGTCTTGCAGAAGAGTGTTATGGATGGCTCGCCGCAAGTTCTCAATTCCCGCTCCGGTCAACGCCGATACGTGCACCTCGCCTCCCCGGCGCTCCTCATTAGCTCCATCTTCGCGGTGCGGGGGGAAAGTCGCAGGTCGCAGGTCGCAGGTCGCAGGCCGAGAGCCGTAAGTCACAAGAAGGTCCATCTTGTTCCAGACTACGATCCTATGCCGCCGCTCCAGCTTTTTCAGCAGCGTCTCGTCTTCGGCCGTGGCCGGCTGTGAAGCGTCCAGAACAACCAGCAACACATCCGCTTCGCCGGCGGCCTGATGGGACCGCTCAATTCCAATCTGTTCTATGCGGTCCACCGACTCTCGAATCCCGGCCGTGTCGGTCAGGCGCACGGGAATGCCGTGAACATGGACCGATTCGGTAATCGGATCGCGCGTGGTTCCAGGGATTTCAGTAACAATGGCGCGATCGGACTGGAGCAGCGCGTTAAACAAACTTGATTTGCCGACATTGGGCCGTCCCACGATCGCCAATCGAAAGCCGTCATGGATGAATCTGCCGAACCGGTAACTGGCCTCCATCTTTTCCAGCTCCCCGCAGATATCTCTGAGCTTCTCGGCTTGGACAGCACGTGAGATTTCTCCCACATCGTCCTCGACAAATTCGACGGCGGTTTCGAGAAAGGAAATCACTTCAACGAGGCGCTGTTTGAGCGGCTGTAGTGTGCGCGATAGTCGCCCTTCCAACTGCTGGCGAGCTACTCGAGCCTGGTATTCGGTGCGCGCATCCACCAAATCTCGAACCGCTTCGGCTTGCGCAAGGTCCATCTTGTTATTCATGAAGGCGCGCAGCGTGAATTCACCTGGCTCTGCGAGCTTGGCGCCTAGGTGCAGAAAGCTTTCCAGAATCCGCCCGACGATAACCGGCGATCCATGGCAGGAAATCTCACAAACGTCTTCTCCGGTGTAAGAATGAGGGGCAGGAAAGCATTGCGTCAGGCACGTATCGATTTTCTCTCCCGATTGCGGATCTTTCAGCTCTACGAGCGTCGCTTGGCGGGGCGTAAAACTATTTCGTCTCGTTAGCACTCTCAAGTGGGCAAACGAATTCGGTCCGCTCACGCGCACCAGAGCGATAGCGGAGCGCCCAGGCGGCGTGGCAAGCGCGACGATGGTCTCCATTCAAGGAGCAGGTTAGCAGTGGCAGGTTAACGGTGGCAAGTTACGGGTGCAGTAGCGGGCAGGCAGAACAATGCCTTCCAGCCCGCAAAGGGGGTGGCTGTGTTTGGACATTTTTTGAAACGACAGGTCGAGTTAAAGCCTGTTTCAGCGGTCTTTCACATTCTTGGAAATTTCCTTCACCAGCCGTAAACCCGTATTATTCACCCATTTTTTGTAGCGAGAAGAAAAGCCGCGGAGCGGCGCAGAGAATTGTAGCCGAGGCCGTGAGGCCTCGGTCAGGCGTCCCCGGACAAGTGAAGCCGCGTAGCGGCGGCAGAATTCGATGCGCGAGATGTCATGCCTGCGATTGATTGTGTAGTTGCACATCAAAAACCTCTATCGCCGCTACGCGGCTCCTCATTTTCGGGGACACCGGACCGAGGCCTCACGGCCTCGGCTACACTTCTCTGCGCCGCTGCGCGGCTCACTTTGTCCCTACAAGAGATTTATGCTATTAATTGCGAAAACCGTTGAATTTTGTTCAACGTTTTTCTGGCGCGCTAAGCCCGCAAAGCGGGCATGTTTGGACTTTTCGGCGCACAGCTCAATCTCTTGGTAGAGACAGCGCGGTGCGCCTTCTCATCCGAATGATTAGCTGAATTGTTGCGTTGCGGGCTGGACAATTACCAAATGGTCTCTATCTGGGGATATGAATGCAAGCCGCGATCGGCGGTTACCAAAGTAAGATTGTAAGTTAAACAACTCGCGGCAAGGAACCGATCGACGGGATCCGAAACATGAAACTTTTCGAGGTATGCGCTCCGCCAGGCTACCTCGTGTGTTAGTGCCGCTGTCTCCATCGGCACTCGCTGCAGAGCCTGCCGCAGCCACGAAACGGGATCGGGCAACAGGTGTATCCGACCGCGGGCGGCCAGCATCGCGGCTTCCCACGAGGATAGCGGTGATAACCAGAGCTGGTTGGACGGATTTCCCAAGGCCTTCGCCGCTAGCACCGACAAGCGTTGCGGATCCAGTAGACTCCACAGCCAGACGTGCGTATCGAGCAGCAACTTCATTTGCGATGGGCCTCCCACTCGCTCGGCGCCACTGCCGGCTTGATTACATTCCCCACGATTTTCCCGCTGTCGCGCATGCAGCCCAACCAGGAACGAGGTCTGTCGGGGGCCGGCGGAGGGATCACCTGCGCGATTGGCTCCCCTCGCTTGGTGACGAGCAGTGGCTTGCCCGACTCTTTCACGTCCTTCAAAACCTTCAAGCAAGTCGCTTTAAATTTAGCGATACCTATCGATTTCATAGGACGAATTTACCATGGTCAGCGACTATGGTCAACTCAGGTCCCCCCAGGCTTTGGAACATGAGAAAAAATCAACCACCGGGCCGCAACAAAGGGAATTCATGATTAGCCGCGACGGTTTTAGCCGCCTGAGTCGGGCGTCAGTGAGTAGCCCCGTCTGTGATCAGCATTATTCACAAATTTAAGAACCGGCCACGGATTTACGCTGATTACACGGATAAGATCGGGGTCGGGGGAATGGACACCAACTTGCAGTGTGATGATACGAAGCCGTTCATCGCGCCTATCCCCGACCCCGATCACTCCGTGTAATCAGCGTAAATCCGTGGCTAGTTCTTTTAATTCACGAATAATCCGGATTACGAACGGGGCTACCTACTGACGCCTCTTCGAGCCTGCGCAGCACCCAAAAACTTTGCTCAAAAAACAAGATTCTGCCAACTTATTAGACAAAGGACACCAATGGACTTTCAGCTTCCAGTGATCAGCTCCGCTGTAACTTAGCGAGTATCTCGGCCTTAGCCCGAAACTGATCAAGGGAGACTGAAGCTGCTTGGTGTCCTTTGTGTCCTTAGTGGTCAATTTGCTGATCCGGAGAAGATTATGGCGACAAGTTCCTGGCGTTCTGACGATGGTGGAGAAATGCTACATCGAGGGTCCGCTTGCTTACACGCGCGGCTCAGCCGTTTCCAATTATTGGAACGTTTTTGCGGGCTCTGCGCGCCGAACTCGGTATGATAGTTAGTTATCAGCGTTAGGCACCACTTAATGTGCCCTGGGCACCGGAAACTGGACACTGAGCACTGCGCACTGGGCACTGAGTACTGGTTATTTCAAACTGAGCAGCCAGACGTCGGATTCGGAAGTTGAGAGGGTGAAATAGATGGATCGATTGTCCTTCGATACCGCAACCGCACCAAAACGTCCGGCAGCCAGACCGTATTGAGAAATGGGAATTTCGTGTTGCTCTAGTGTATCTTTATTCACCAGGAATAATTTTCCTCGGTTCCCGAACAACACTCTACGGCTGTCATTCAGCCACACAGGCCAGAACCCGGATTCGCTTAAGTTTTCCAATTTGCGCGACTCTATCGAGTAAACAGCAATACCCCTTGGAGCGCCGGGTTGGGTCGCTTTGGCTCCGGCCAACCACTTTCCGTCAGGAGACCATGACAGCACCGAAAATAGTTCGTTGGAGTCAGGCAATGAAGGCAGTATTTGTGCAGTTTGGCCCTTCGAAGTCTTGGTCACTTCGATGATGGCGGACCGCCCAGTTATCAAATCCGTATAGGAAATGCGACTGCCGTCCGGGGACCAGACAGGATAGAGAAGATCATGAGTCGAGTCAGTAATCTGTTGAAGGCCACTTCCATCCGGGTTGATCGTCCAGATCTGGTATTTGCCACTTCGATCCGAGTAAAAGGCAAGCCGCCTGCCGTCGGGTGACCAACGTGGAAGACGATCTTTATCAGTATCGTTGGTGAGCTGTCTTAACCCTGTCCCATCCGCGTGGACCACGAAGATATCATTCTGTTCTCCCCGGGAATCAAAGGTCAGCCATTGGCCATCAGGTGAGATGTCGGGACAACATAATCTTCTGGAACCTTGGGTGACAGGCACTGGTTGTCCTTCGACCTTTTCTGTGGAGGGATTAAATCCGATCTTGTGGATGTTTGAGGTTCTGACTTCGACAGCATAGGCGAGTTTTTGTCCATCGCGGGAAAAGGAAAGATGCTGCGTGAAGCCGGAAACGCCGCTGGTGACCGATTCGAATTCTCCTCTGATTTTTCCAGATTTCTCGTCGATAGGAACCCGCCAAATGTTCATGCTGCCGCCCCGGTCGCTGCAAAAATAGAGATAGTTTCCGTCCGAGGACCAAACAGGATTCCAATCCAACGGAGCATCGTCGGTCAATGCAACCGCCTTGCCGCCCTCTGCCGGTATCGTCCAAATGTCCCGCTGTCCGCCTTTTACCAGTCCCCAGTAGGCAATCCGATAACCGTGCGGAGACCAATTCGGCTGCACTGCATCCCCTCCGGCGCCAATTCGGTGTTTTTCACCCGTGGCAACATTCACCTCCCAAAGTTGCCCATTACTGGTCGCTCGATTCGCTGGATCTACGAAATTATTTGTCGCGCAGACGATTTTCTTTCCGTCGGGAGACCAAGCCGGGCTGTAGCCGAAATCGGTAAGGCGTTTGACTGACTCGCCTGTAGCCCCCATTACGAAAATACCGCCGCCGTCGCGCTCGGAACGGAAAGCAATATATTCGCCATCAGGCGAAAAAGCCGGCTCTGTATTGTCGACTTTGGAATCCTTCGTCAAGTTGACGGGATTTTGCCCACCTACTCTCTGCAAATAAATGTCCCAGTTGCCCGAGGCTCTGCCGGCATAAATGAACGATTTGCCGTCAGGTGAAAGGCTGGGGAATAGTTCTTCCCCGGGCTGGTTAGTAAGCTGTGTGAAGGTCGCGCCTTTCAGCGACGTTTGCGCATTGCCAAATTCGCGACCGGGTCGCAGCCAATACCACAAAAACCCAACCAGCGCCAACGCTGCCAAAGCGAGCAGCGCATAGACCGGCCATCGCTGAATCCGAGGAAACGCTGCTGGAACAATAGCACTGACAGCGGCCGATTTTCCGGAATCGGTATCGCGTTTTAGCCGGCGGAGATCGACTAAAATCTCGCGCGCCGATTGATAGCGTACCTCGCGGTCCTTTTCCAGCGCCTTGCTGATAATCGGCTCCAGCTCCACCGGCAACTCCGGATTCAGACGCATCGCTGGCACAGGAGCTTTGTGCAGAATGGCATCAAACAGAGCCGCTGATGTATTGCCTTTGAAAGGGAGCGTGCCGGTAGCCATTTCGTAGATCACCACCCCGAACGAGAAAAGATCGGTGCGTACATCTACCTCTTCTCCCAGCGCCTGCTCGGGCGACATGTAGGCAACCGTGCCCACAGCCGTGCCGGGACTGGTTAATAATTCGTTTGAAACTGACCCAGTAGCCAATGCCGATACTCCCACCGGCTGCCGACCCTTTTCGGGCGCCAGCTTGGCCAAGCCAAAATCCAGGATTTTGGCCTGAGCGCGCCGCGTGACGAAGATGTTGGCGGGCTTGATGTCCCGGTGCACAATCCCTTCGGAGTGTGCGGCATCCAGCGCGCCCGCTATCTGAATTCCCAGATCCAGCAGCTCGTCGGTATTAAACGGCTTGCCGGAGATTCGATGCTTCAGCGTCTGGCCTTCCAGATACTCCATGACGATGAAGTTCTGGCCCTCGTATGCACCGATGTCATAAATCGTGCAGATATTGGGATGGTTCAAAGCGGATGCCGTGCGCGCTTCGCGCTGGAAGCGCTCCAGCGCGTGGCTGTCGGTGGAAAACCCTTGCGGCAGAAACTTCAGAGCCACGCTGCGGCCGAGACGAATGTCCTCGGCTTTATAGACGACACCCATCCCCCCGCCGCCAAGCTCTTCGAGGACACGATAGTGGGAAATCGTTTTTCCGATCACGACAAGTGACAAGTCAGTATCAAGAATTGCCAGTGAGATTGCAGGACAATAGGTGTGAAGGTTAGCAGGTTGCGCCTTTGGGTTTCAAGGCAGTCAACGCAAAGGCGCAAAGACGCAAAAGGCGCCAAGAGAACGTCAGAGCCCGGAGCGTCAGCGACGGGTCCCGCCCGAGTGACAACGTCTGCCATAGAAAGGTTCTGGGTCGGCGATCCAACTTTCCCCCGGCAGATGTTGT